>SKLM01000214.1 GCA_007123205.1 Thermoflexales bacterium | reverse complement strand
GCTGAGGACGCATGGGCGATGCTCCGGCACACGGGCGACCGGCGAGTTTGCCGGAGCAGGAACGCGGTTGACCCGCCCCTCGGTTAGGCGCTGAGCGGCCATAATGCGGGGGAGTATACGTTCGGCAGGATGCTTGTCAAGCCTCGATGATGAGCTATACTTGCGCGGTGACCAGGGATCGGTAGGCTGACGGTCCTGTGGTGGCGACCATCAGCGGGTTGGGCCCGTCTGCCCCCGGCAGCAGTAAGAGTGGAGAGACCGAGCAGCCCGATGTACCACATATTCATCGTCTCCGACGGCTCCGGAACCACGGCTGAACAGGTAGTAAGTGCTGCCCTGACCCAGTTCAAAGGGGCTGAAGTGACCGTTGAGCGCCGATCGGGCATGCGGACGGTGGGAGAAGTCCATGGGATCGTGCGGCAAGCTGCCGAGATGGACGCATGTATCGTGCACACGTTCGTGTTGGACGACCTAAGGGACGAGATCATCCGGGCCGGGCGGCTGCACGACGTGGAGACGATCGATCTGATGGGCCCGCTCCTGGCACGGCTTTCACAGCAGCTTGCCGTGTCGCCCGCAGAGAAACCAGGGCTTTTCCGCCAGCTGAACCACGCGTATTTCAGGCGCATTGAGACTATGGAGTTCGCGTTGCACCACGACGACGGACAGCGTGCGCACGAGCTCGAGCAAGCGGAGCTTGTGCTGGTTGGTGTGTCCCGGACGTTCAAGACACCACTGAGCATCTACTTAGCGTTTAAGGGCTGGTTCGTGGCCAACGTGCCCATCATCCTGGGTAGACGGCTTCCCGAAGAGTTGCTCGATCTGGACCCGGGCAACGTGTTTGGGCTGACGGTTGATCCCAGGCGTCTGGCAGAGCTCCGACAGGCCCGCGAGGAGCGGTGGGGCACCGCGTTGGGAGAGTACGCCGACGAGGACTTCGTGCGTCGGGAGGTAGCGTACGCAGACGAGATCTTCCGGAGACATGCTGATTGGGCCGTCATCACCGTGACGGACAAGCCGATCGAGGAGATCGGGTCCGAGATCCTAGCCCTGAGAGGAGAGCGCCGACGCTAGAGGTCCTTCCGCTCCTCGGTCCAAGCTGAGGGACGAGGCTGGCCCAGGGGCCGGTGGATCGTGTGGCCGAGCCATGGCAGACATCACACCGCTTCGTAAGCAGTACCTGGAGATCAAGTCGACCCATCCCGATGCCATCGTGTTCTTCCAACTCGGGGACTTCTACGAGGCCTTCGACGAGGACGCGGTCACGGTGGCCGACGAGCTGGATGTCGTGCTGACCTCGCGCCCGGTGGCGAAGCATCAGCGCATTCCGATGGCGGGCGTCCCCTGCCATGCTATTGAGGGGTACGTGGTACGCCTAATCGAGAAAGGTTACCGGGTGGCCATCGCCGAGCAGATGAACGATACGACCAGCGGCGGACTGGTGGTGCGACAGGTGACCCGAGTCATCACCCCGGGCACAGTCATCGAGCCGGCACTCCTGGAGGAGAAGCGCCCGAACTACCTGGCTGCGGTCATCGTCGAGGAGAAGGACGCCGGCCTGGCCTATGTCGATATCACCACAGGCGAGTTCGTCACCACTCAGCTGAATCGCGACGAGGTCAGGCAGGAGGTGGCCCGTCTGCAGCCCCGAGAGTGTCTGGTCCCTGAGGAGGGGCGATGGGCGAAGGGGGGTGGTTCGCGGGGGGAGGCAGGGCGGAGCGGAGCAGGGGCGGCGGAGCACGTAGGCCCTGGCACCCACATCACACCGCTCCAAGCCTATCGGTTCGAGCTGGGAACCGCGCGGCAAGTGCTCCGTGATCACTTCGGAGTGACCACGCTGGATGGTTTTGGCTGTGCCGGCAAACCCCTGGCAACCCGCGCCGCTGGGGCCATCATCCACTACCTGCGGGAGACACAAAGAGGGGCATTGAGGCAGATCTCGGGGCTCAGCACATACTCCACCTCCCGCTTCATGCGGCTAGATGCGACCACACGTCGCAATCTGGAGCTCACCGAGACCATCCGAGACCACGATGAGCGTGGCTCACTGTTGGGGGTGCTGGACGAGACGCTGACTCCGATGGGAGGGCGGCTGCTCCGAGGGCGATTGGCCCAGCCGCTGCTGGATCGAGACCGATTGGGCGAACGGTTCGACGAGGTGGAGGCTTTCTACGGCGACACGATCCTTCGCGCAAAGACGCGAGAATCCCTCAGGTCGATGCCCGATCTGGAAAGGCTGGCCAATCGTGTCCTGGGAGGCGCAGCTTCACCCCGTGACCTGGTTGGGATCCGCAGGGCCCTGGAGGCCGTGCCGGACGTCAAGGAGATCTTGTCGACATCTCCGGTCTGCAGCGCCCGATTTGGACCGGGGTTGGATCCGTGCGCGGAGGTGACCTCACTGGTAGCGTCCGCCATCGCGGACGAGCCTCCCGGCAACGTGGCCCAGGGAGGGGTTATTCGCCGCGGCTACTCTCACGAGCTGGACGATCTGCTGCGTTCGGTGCGAGAGGCACGGGAATGGCTGGCGACTCTGGAAAAGCGGGAGCAAGAGCGAACGGGGATCAGGAGCCTGAAAGTGGGCCACAACAAGGTCTACGGCTATTACATTGAGGTGACGAAACCGAACATCAGTGCCGTGCCGGAGGAGTACACGCGTAAGCAGACGCTAACGAACTCCGAACGTTATATCATCCCAGAGCTGAAGGAGGTCGAGACGCGCATCCTGAGCGCCCAGGAGCGACAATCCGAGGTTGAGGCTCGGTTGTTTCAGGAGATCTGCCAACAGGTGGCGGTGAGGGTGGGCGCCCTGCTGCGGACGGCGCGGACGTTGGCGCGGTTAGACGTCGCTTCAGCCCTGAGCGAGGTCGCCGTGAATAACCGGTACGTGCGACCGGTGCTGATGGATGAAGACATACTGGAGGTCGAGGCGGGTCGGCACCCGGTGGTGGAGAAGACACAACAGGACGAGCCGTTCACTCCAAACGATCTGCGTCTGAACGACAGGGAGCGCATCCTGATCATCACAGGGCCGAACATGGCCGGGAAATCGGTCTACCTTCGCCAGGCTGCGCTGATCGTGTTGATGGCGCAGATGGGGAGCTTTGTCCCGGCGACAGGGGCGAGGATCGGGATCGTGGATCGGATCTTCACCCGGATCGGTGCGCAGGACGAGGTAGCTTTCGGGCAGTCCACGTTCATGGTTGAGATGATCGAGACGGCCAACATCCTCAACCACGCGACCCCGCGCAGTCTGCTCATTTTGGACGAGGTTGGGCGGGGCACAAGCACGTACGACGGCCTCTCCATCGCCTGGGCGGTGGTGGAGTACCTGCATCATCATCCCGAGCGGCGGGCCAGGACGCTGTTCGCGACCCATTATCACGAGCTGACAGAGATGAGTGACCGCTTACCCTCGGTGAAGAACTACAACCTGGCGGTGGTCGAAGAGGGGAAGCGGGTGGTGTTCCTGCACAAGGTTGAGCCCGGTGGTGCGGATCGCTCGTACGGCATCCACGTGGCGCAGCTGGCCGGGGTGCCCAGACCCGTTATCCAGCGGGCCGAAGAACTGCTGGCCCAGCTGGAGAGCGGCGCGTTCCGTCCCGGCACAGACAGGCCAGAGCCGTATCAGCCGGTCCTTTTCGCTGACGAGCATCCCATCGTGGAAGAAGTTCGAGGCCTGGACGTGTCTACGATGACCCCGCTGGAGGCGCTGAATCTCCTTTATGAGCTGCACAGACAGGCCCAAGACGACGGGCGGGCAGCAGAGTGATCAGTCAACCCCGGCGGGGAGCAGGATCGATGCCGCCAACGCCATCTGGCCCGCATGGTAGGTCACGTGGACCCACAGCCGTGCGTGAGGGAAGCGTTGGACGAATCGATTCCAGGCCAGCAAGACGTCTGAGATGAAGAACAGACTCCCTCCGAGGACGGCGAGAGCGGATCGGGCTGCCCCCCAAGTCGGGCGAAAGAGCGTGGCCCAGGCCGAGAACAGCATCAGACTGATGAAGAAAGCGTAGGTTCCCACCGGCACGAGCATCGTCGGCGCATCCCGCTCGCGCCATCCCCCGGCGATGCGGCGCAGAATCGATGCTCCCGCGGCGGCGATGGGGATGAGGAGAACGAGGGAGGGCCACGGTGGCAGGGTGGGGTTGAACCCAGCCGTGTAGCAGATGTGCGTCAGAAGGAAAGCCACCAGCGCAGGCAAGAGTAGGCGTTCGCGGCGCAGCATGAGGAAGACGTCTCCGGCCAGCGAGAGGAGCATCCCGAAAAGAAACCACGGTGCCTGCCACATATCGTGGGCTCCCCGCATCCAGAACAGAACGCAGCCCAGGACTGCGATCATAGTTGCCGGTTTGCACACGTATTCGAGGCGTCTCCGATCGTGCGCCACAGCGAACCAGTCGCCCACGGCTAAGCTGAGGGGGACTACGAGCAGGGCGTGACGTGTCATGGTGTCCTTTCCTCCATCACTCAGATCCAGTGCGGGGATCCAGAGCGTCCCGGAGGGCATCGCCCACCAGGTTCAGGGAGAGGACCGCTAGCATCATCACCGAACTGGGCGCCAGACTTACCCACGGGGCCAGTCTCAGGAATTCACGTCCCTCATCGATCATGGTGCCCCACTCCGGTGTGGGTGGCTGGGCCCCGAGCCCCAGGAAACTGAGAGAGGTCGCCCTCAGGATGGCCCACGCGATATCCATCGTAGCGAGGACCAGGACGGAGGCGGCGATATTGGGGAATACGTGACGCAGCACGATGCGAGGGTCACGACAGCCGATGGCGTGGGCCGCCTCGATGTACAGTTCCTGTTTCACCGTGAGGACGCTGCTCCGGACGAGCCGCACGTAGGCGGGGATGCCCGCGAGGCCGACGGCGAGGGTGACGTTGACCAAGCCGGGCCGGAGGATAGCGACGATACCCAGCGCCAGTATCAGGCTGGGAAAAGAGAGCACGAGATCAGTGGTGCGCATCACAACGTGGTCGAGCCAGCCGCCATAATAGCCGCTCATCAGGCCGACAACAAGGCCGGGAAGAGCGGCCAACAGGGCAGCCAGGACACCGACTGAGAGAGAGGTCCGAGCGCCAAACAGCACTCGACTGAAGACGTCGCGGCCAAACAGGTCGGTTCCGAAGGGATGGGTGAGGGATGGGGGGAGGAACTGGCTCTGGTAATCCATAGCGAGCGGATCATAGGGGGCCAGCCAAGGCGCGAGCAACGTCCCGACGACGATGGAGGCCAGCACCACGGCACCCACGAGGCCAGCTATGGAGAAACGGCCGCCGATCATAGCCGGGAGTCTCACCCTCGACGAATGCGAGGGTCGAGCAAGCCGTAGCTGACGTCGACGAGGAAGTTGACGGCGATGTAGATGGCCGCCCCCAGGATGACGACGCCCTGGATCAACGGGTAGTCATTCCAGAAGATCGCGTCAACGACCAATCGTCCCAAGCCCCGTCGCGAAAAGAGCGATTCGGTCACCACGGTGCCACCGAGGAGCGAGCCGAATTGCAGGCCGATGACCGTGATCACGGGTATAAGAGCGTTGCGCAGCGCATGGCGCCAGAGAATGACGCGCTCCACCACCCCCTTGGCGCGGGCGACGGTGATGTACCCCTGCGGAAGCACCTCTAGCATCTGAGTTCGCACCAGACGGGCGATGGTCGCCGAGGACGCCAGGCTCAGGCAGAGGGCAGGCATGACCAGATGGCGCCAACTACCCTGGCCGGTGGCCGGGAGCCAACCTAATAGGAGGCTGAAGAGGAGCATAAGCAGGAGGCCGGACATCAGAATGGGCATCGAAAACCCGAGGACCGAGAGAGCGATGCAGAGCTGATCGATCCAGCTGCCCCGGTGGGTGGCAGCCACGATGCCCACAGGAATACCCGCGAGCAGCGCCAGGAATGTAGCGCTGGTGGCCAGAGCCAGGGTGTGCGGGAGTTGTTCAACGATGGCATCGGCTACCGGGCGGCGGCTGACCAGTGACACGCCCAGGTTGCCCTGTATCAGTCCCCCCAGGAAGCGGACGTATTGGACGGCGAGAGGGTCGTTCAGGCCGAGCTGCTGTCGGACAGCGGCGATGTCCTGGGCCGAGCCGCCTGCCTGAGAGACGAGCACCGTAGCAGGATCACCGGGCAGCAGACGTATGGCGAAGAAGGTGAGGGTGACGACAGCCCAGAGGACGACGAGCGTCGACAGAAGACGTCGCAGGGTGAAGCTAAGCATCTCTCAACTCTAGCGTAGCGCAAGGAAAGGCCGGGCAAGCCCTGCGCACCTGTCAGGGCTCACCCGGCAGCTTTGTCCGATCCACCGGACGATCGGAGGGGCGACCGGGCTGCTACTCCTCTGCCAAAGATACTTCGTACAGCCAGGGAAACCAGCCCTGCCGATCATAACGGAGATTCCGCACGTGGGCACCGGCGACGTTCAGATTCACGTAGTCCCGAATGGGAAGGATCACCGCCTGCTCCATGAGGTGGTGCTGAATCTCTCCGTAGATCGCCCGGCGCGCCTCCGGGTCTATGGCCCTCCTGCCCTCATCGAGCCAGGCGTCCAACTGCGGATCGGCGAACTTCGACCAGTTGAATCCCCCGTCTATGTTGTCCGATTGGAAAGTCGTACGGATGATGTCCGGGTCACTGCTGGAGAATACGAAGGGAGCGAGGTGATACCGGCCGTCGGCGACATCGCTCACCGCATTGGAGAAAGTCATCTCGCGGGAGTCCATGTCCATGCCGACGCGGCGGAGCTGATCCTGGAGCATCTGTCCCACCTCGGGGATGTACCCCCAACCCATCAGAATCGTCTCCAGCCTCAGAGGCACACCATCCTGTTGGCGGATGCCGTCCCCGTCAGCGTCGATCCATCCAGCCTCCTCCAAGAGCGCGGCTGCCCGCTGCGGGTCGTACTCGTACATGCCCTCCACCCTGGGATCGTACCCAAAGGTGGGGCGTGTCAAGGGGCCGTAGGCCGGCAGCGAGTACTCCTTGAAGACGGTGCGCACGATCGCCTGTCGGTCGACAGCGTAGATGAGCGCCCGCCGGACCCGGACGTCGTCCAACGGCGGACGCTGGGTGTTCACGAAGAACTGGAGGGGCTGCCCCGGAATCGACACCGGTGTCAAGGCGTAATCAGGGCTCTGGTCAAGCCGGACGGCATCCTGGGGCGAAACCTCGCCCATCACGTCGGCCTCCCCGGACTGCAATGCCAGGGCGCGAGTCGCCACGTCGGGGTAGAAGCGAAAGGTCACTCGCTCCAGCTCCGGGGGTCCCTGGCGATCGAAGAAGTCCGGTGCCCAGTCATAGTCAGGATTGCGCACCAGGGTCAGGTGATCCCGGGGCACATACTCATCGAACATGAACGGTCCGGTGCCGACCTGATGGAACTGGTACTCCGCACCCCACTGCGAGACCGCGTCTGGAGAGACCATGGCCAGGTAGACGGTGCTCAGCGATGTGAGAAAGGGGGCGTATGGCTCTGTGAAATGGACGCGCACGGTATAGTCATCCACGATCTCTGTGCGATCGTAGGGCCCGAGCATCCCCCGGGCCTTGAGCGACCGCGTCGCGGGATCTGCGATGCGGTCGAGGCTGAACTCTACCGCGGCAGCGTTGAAAGGAGTGCCGTCGTGGAAGGTCACGTCATCACGCAGGTGGAACGTGACCGTCAACCCGTCGTCCGAGATCTCCCATTCCTCCGCCAATCCGGCGACGAACTCGCCTTCAGGCGTCAACCAGACCAGCGGATCGTAGACACTGGTCAAGGGTATGCCCAACTCCGAGGACGCGTCGACGTGGGGATCAATTCCGGAGGGGGTTAACGTGAGACCGTAGACGAGACTACTCTCTGAGGGCTGCCCCCCACAGCTCACAAGCAGCATCGAGAGCAGTGTGAACACGATGAGGAAGCGATTCACGGGTCATCCTTTCTTCTTCTACCCAGAGGACAGCAAGCATCCCGATCTGCTGCTCGTCGCCGGGACTCAGGAGTACTGTACGGAGTTCAGAGGCGCTGTTCGGCCTCTAGAGTGCGTCCTGATACCCAAAGCCTGTGCGGCGAGAGTTGGGCTATAGCGCCAAGATAGGCGCGACAGTGAAAGCGCCCCCTGAGCGGGCTGTCCTCCGTGCCCATCGAATAGGCCCCAGCGCCGACCCTGAAGCTCTCGCAACAGACAGACTGTGACTCGCGCGCTCAGGAGCTGTTTGTGCCACGTTTTGTCGACTTGAGATTATACCACACAGGCCTGAGTTGACAATCGTCCCGCCGAGAGGTAGAATCACGTGTCATGGAAGAAGCCGCAGAGAGGCCAGTGGACCGTGATCGGCTCAGCGTGGTCCTGGCGGTTCTCGTTCTCAGCAGCGTCCTGTTTCGGTTCATCGAGCTGCCCGAACACGTCTACCGACTGCAGCTGCTAGGCTCCCCCCTCGAGATCCGTGCTAACGGTAGCCTGCTGCTGATCGTGTTGATGGTGGGACTGGCGTGTACGGGCACCGGTCTGGTCCTTCACGATCATCCCCGGCTCACCAGAGCGTCCGGTCGTCGCATGCAGATCGGATGGATCTTGCCGGGCGCCCTGGCAGGGCTGTCGGCGTATTTGCTGTCCCTGGCCCCCACGTTGGGTCTGTGGATGGTGGGGCTGACGGTGTCCAGCGTCGGCATCGGCCTGACGATAGCGGCGGAGAACGCTACCATGTGCTCCAAGGCACACAGCTATCCAGTGGCGCGGCTGGGCCTAAACGTGCTGGCGTACCTCATGGCTCTGGTGCTCTTCGTTCTCATCTACCGGACGCGGACGCGGAGCCTGGTGACCGCTACGCTGACTCTGATGACAGGAGGCCTACTGGCCGTTGACCTGCTGAGCGTGGCGGACGTGCCCGTGGGGCGGATGCTCCCCTTCGCCGGAATCATCGCCATGATCATCGGTCAGAGCACCTGGGCCCTCAACTATATGCAAATCAGCGCCTGGACAGGGGGGTTGCTCCTCCTGCTCGTCTTCTATGTGGCCGTCAACGTCGCTCATCAGCACTTGCTGGACCGGCTGGGGCCTTCCATGCTCATCGAGTTTGCTGCGGTGGCGCTGGCCGTGTTGCTTGCCGTGGTGATACGGGGTCCGTAGGGGAGATCGTTGATCAGGCTGGTGTGGCGATGGTTACGCTGAAGGAAGGAGTGAGTGTGAGCTTCGAGGGTACAACGATCTCGGGGAAGCTTCCCCGACGCATCCGGCGTCTGGAGGAGTTAGCCTACAATTTCTGGTGGAGCTGGCATCGGGAGGCCCGCGATCTGTTCAAGATGCTGGACTACACCCTATGGCGCACCACCAGCCACAACCCGGTGCAGATGCTGTTGGAGATCGAGCCGGAGCGTCTGGCCGAAGTGGCCTCCGATCCGCTGTTCCTGCGCCTCTACGATGCGGTGGTGATCGCCTTAGACGCCGATCTGACCAACGGCCATCTCTGGTTCCCCAGAAAGTATCCCGATCTGACCGATCGGCCGGTGGCCTACTTCTCGGCCGAGTTTGGTCTGCATCGCTCCCTGCCCCTCTACTCCGGAGGGCTGGGCGTGCTGGCGGGCGACCATTGCAAGGAAGCGAGCGACCTGGGCCTGCCGTTTGTCGCCGTGGGCTTCCTCTATGAGATGGGCTATTTCCGCCAGCGCATCACGCCGGACGGGTGGCAAGAGGCCAGCTACCCGCATTTCGAGCCCCAGGAGGTCGCCATCCGCCTGGCCCCCTGCGGCGAGGATCGGATGTTGTTCGTTCCGGTGCAACTCAACGATCAGACCGTGCATCTGAAGGTCTGGCAGGTTCAGGTGGGCCACGCGCACCTGTACCTGATGGACGCCGACAATGAGCGGAACGCGCCCTGGGAGCGTGAGCTCACCAGCCGACTCTACGGGGGCGATCAGGAGATGCGCATCCGGCAGGAGATCGTGCTGGGCATCGGTGGCATACGGGTGATCAGGGAACTGGGGATCGATCCCCTGGCCTACCATCTCAACGAGGGGCACTCAGCCTTTCTTGTTCTGGAGAGAGCGCGGGAGCTGGTGGAAGCCGGGCACTCGTTCGCAGAGGCCCGAGAACAGATTGGGGCGACCACGTTGTTCACCACCCACACGCCGGTGCCGGCCGGGCACGATGTCTTCCACTACCACCTGATAGAGAAGTACTTCCAGGACTACTGGCCGCGGTTGGGCCTTAACCGTGAGGAATTCTTGGAGCTGGGCCATCACGAGAATGACCGTCATGGGTTCAACATGACCGCCCTGGCGCTGCGTATGTGCGGCCGGCGGAATGCGGTTAGCGATTTGCACGGGCGGGTCTCCCGTCGGATGTGGCAGTCCCTCTGGCCTGAGCGGGAGGAGCACGAGGTGCCGATCGACCACGTGACCAACGGCATCCACGTCCCCTCCTGGATTGGTGGGGCGACGCACAGATTGTACCGCAAGCATCTGAGTCCCGACTGGATCGAAAGGCACGACGATCGCACGTTGTGGGAACGGATTCTGGATGTCCCCGATGAAAGTCTGTGGGAGGCACACGCCCATCTGAAAGAAAAGCTGATGACGTTCATGCGTGAGCGCTCCCGAAGACGGCGCATGGAAGGGTCGATGACCCCAGAGCAAGTCCTGTGCTCCGGGGCGTTTCTCGATCCCGACGCCCTGACCGTCGGCTTCGCCCGGCGGTTCGCGACCTACAAACGAGCCACGCTGCTATTCCACGACATGGAGCGGTTGAAGGGACTGCTCCACGATCGATACCGCCCGGTGCAGTTCATCTTCGCGGGCAAGGCGCATCCAGCCGATGACGCCGGCAAGCGGCTGCTGCAGCACGTGTACCACACAGCGAAAGACCCAGCCGCGGGAGGTCGGATCGCCTTCATCGACGATTACGACATGCAGGTGGCGCGCTATCTGGTTCAGGGAGTGGACGTATGGCTCAATACGCCGATTCGGCCGCATGAGGCGAGTGGGACCAGCGGTCAGAAGGCAGCCCTCAACGGAATCCCCAACTTGAGCGTGCTTGACGGGTGGTGGGCGGAGGGCTACAACGGTGCCAACGGGTGGGCCATCGCCCCCGGCGAGGAGTACACGCAGCAGGCGGGACAGGACGGGGCCGATGCCCGAGCGCTGTACGATCTCCTGGAGCTTGAGGTGGTACCCCTGTTCTACGAACGGGACGCTGATGATGTGCCGAGGGGGTGGGTGCGGGTGATGAAGGAGGCGATCCGCACGGCGGTGCCCACCTTTTGTATGCGCAGGATGGTGAAAGAGTACACGGAGAAGTTCTACGTGCCGTCGGCACGCCGGACGGAGGAGATGGAGTAATCGACGGCACCCGTGTCTGAGCGCTGTGCCTATGGTGTGAGGCCCCGGCCAGGTGGGAGACCGGGGCCTGTCGCTCTGGGGTGGCAGTCGGGCGTCCGAGCTACGCCATAGCGGCGAACAGCTCGATGTAGTCGGCCAGGTGGCGGGTGGTCAGGAAGTTCCTGCGCACGTGTTCCCTGGCCGCCTTTCCCATCTCCTCCGCCCTGCCCGGGTCCTCGAGAAGAGCGAGAGTCTTCTCGGCACAGGCCGCGACGGAATCGACCAGGAAACCGGTCTCGCCATCGATGATCTGGAGGGGGATGCCCCCGGCATCGCCTCCGATAACGGGCTTCCCCTTCCACAGGGCCTCGGTCACCACCAGCCCGAACCCCTCGCGGATCGATTTCTGGATGACCACGTCGCTGGCACTCTGGAAGGCCCCCACCTCGTAGGCCCCGACGCCGTGGAAGTTGTGCAGGACATGAATGTCTAGATCGTCGCCGGCATGGCGGATGGTCTTGTCGAGATAGTACCACCCCTCCGGGTCATCGGAGGCCATGGACCCGACCAGGGCCAGCTGGACCTCGGGCATCTGGTCTTTGACGATGCGATAGGCGTCGATGACACCGAGGGGATCCTTCCAGGGATCGAAACGACTGACCTGGGAGATAATGGGACGTTCCAGATCGAGGCCGTAACCGGCCACCACTCCCCGGGCCTCATCGAGGGGCATGGGTTTGTTCTTCGGCGAGAGGGGATCGATGGTAGGGGTGATGATGGCCAATCGCTCGAACTGGACACCCGACCCCACGTACTGCTCCATGGTGAAGATGGCGGTGTCGTACTCGTTGATGTAGGGGGCGAAGAAGTCCCAGTAGGCCGGATTGGGGTGGGAGGTGTCGATGTGGCAGCGCCAGGCCCAACGGTCCCCGGCCTCTCCCTGTCTATAGTGGAGCATCCCAGCCGGCTGGGGATCGTGGATGACGATGAAGTCGTAGTCTCCCTCGAACTTCTCGGCGTTCATGCGATTGTAACGCTTCCAGATGTCCTTCATCTCGTCGGTGAGCTCGATGTCCATACCCTGCAGCCCGTTGTGGGCCGCCTTGGTGACGTTGAAGAACTCGTCGGTGCCCTCGATGACCTGCCACTCGGCATCGAGGCCCGCGTCGCGCATCAGAGGCACGAGGGTCTGGAGCATCTCCGCCACGCCGCCTCCGTAGGCGGTGGCGTTGACGTGGACCACCCGCGCGTCCTGGAGCGGCTGAGCGAACTCCCTGATGTCCGCGATCACCTCCTCGCCGACGATGGGCGCATAGTCATCCAGGTGCTTCTTCTCAAGCTCGACTCTGTCCAGCATGCCACCCTCCTTGGCCGAAACGGCACACCACAGCTCGTTGGTTCACGGGTGCGAGACCCGAGTACGCGGTCCTTCGATCTATCGCGGGCGAAGACGCCCCCAAGGCCGGCAGTTCCAGCGCGCTCTCAGCGGAGGCCGCGCCCTGGGTCTGAGCCCAAGCACCGCTCGCGGGGGCGTGACTAGCGCCCTTTCTTTGACTCCAACCTACCCGGGCTGACCTCCTCTCGGGGGTGACGGAGCAGCAATTCCAGCGCGAAGCCGGTCACAGCTCCAGCCATCGCCCCCTCAAGGAGTCCTCCGAGGATGCCCATCATCGCCACGGTCCAGCCCAGCGCGCTGAGCACGATCCACCACCAGGCCCGGTGGACCTGCCAACGGAGGACCAGCCACTGGGCGAGGCCCATTCCGCCGCCGATGATGGCCTGGGCGACGATAGGATTGGCGGCCGGCAGAAGCAAGGCCACGCCGGCCGCGCCCCCGGCCCATCCCGCGGCGCTGGCGGGGATCCACCAACGGTGCTCGGGTATCAGAGACCGGAGGACGACCCACTGGGCCGTCCCGACGACCGCACCGTAGGCGAACTGCCCGTAGCCAGGCTCAGGCCACAGGGCGAAGGCGACGAGCCAGCCCAGCGTGGTGGCCAGAATCCACTTGACCCAGAGGGTCCAGTCGAACGATTCGGGCTTCCGGCTCTGTTGTTCCTCACCCCTCATAGCCGTTGAAGCAGGCAGGTCAGCTGCTGCACAGGCTTCTCGCTCTTCTACGCACTCAGGTTGTCGATGACGCTCAGAGTGGTCTAACCCTTCACCGACCCGGCCATCAAGCCGCGCACAAAGTAGCGCTGGAGGGAGAAGAAGACGAACAAGGGCAGCAACATGCTGATGAAGGCACCCGCGGTGAGCAGGTGCCAGTCGGCGCCCCGCTCGCCGATCAACCCCTGGAGGTAGATGGTCAACACGGCCACGTCACGACCGGTACCGAGGAACACCAAACCGACCAGGAAGTCGTTCCACACCCAGACGAATTGGAAGATGGCCAGGGAGGCCAAAGCCGGCACGGACAGCGGCAGGATCAAGCGGG
>SKLM01000297.1 GCA_007123205.1 Thermoflexales bacterium | reverse complement strand
TGCTGCACAGGTTCGCGGAGGAGACCGGAATCACCGTCAGGGCTTTGCACGCCGGTGGTAGCGCGGTGAACCGCATCGTGGAGGAAAGCCGGAACGTTCAAGCCGATATCTTCATCTCCAATGACGTGGGCGCTCTGGAGTACCTACGTAGGGGCGGCCACCTCCAGGGGTTCGAGCCCGAGGGGATCGAGGCCATCGATCCCCGCTACCGCGCCGCCGATCATTCGTGGTTTGCACTCTCGGCCCGGACCCGGGTATTTATGTACAACAAGGACCTCATCACCGCCGAGACGATGCCCCAGACGATCTGGGAGCTGGCTGACCCGACGTGGGCCGGCCGATTCGCCATCACGCGGGGAGGAAACGGCAGCATGATCGCGCACGTCTCCGCCCTCCGGTACGAGTGGGGCGACTCCAAGACCGCGCAGTGGATCGCTGGGGTCAAGGAGAACGCCGGCGCCATCATGCAGGGACATGGCGATATCCGGCGCGCTGTGGGCGGGGGCGAATTCGCCTTCGGCCTGGTCAATAACTACTACTACCATCAGCAGCTGTTGGAGCCCACGCAGAACAACGTAGGCGTGCTCTATCCGGATCAGGGTGAGGACGAGATGGGGGCTGTTGTCAACGCCGCTGGCGTCGCTTTTGTCGCCGGAGCGCCCAACGCTGAGAACGCACGCCGCTTCCTCACGTGGATTCTCCGGCCTGAGAACCAGCGTGACTTCTCCTATACTTCTATGGAGGTGCCCATCAACCCCTCCATTGAGGCCGTGGGCGAAGCTGCCGCCATCTCCGACTACAAGGTCCACAGCATGCCCTTAGACAGGCTGGGCGAGGTCTTTGAGGACACCCGCGAGTTCATCGAACGCGCGGGTCTGGCCGTGGAGCTGAGATAGGCCCCACGCAGCGGCGCCAGCAAGCGCATCGCGAGCGGGCAGAAGGCGGTCACTATGGAGATAGCTGAAGCAGACATTGGTTTGCAGCGACCCAACATTCCGAAGGCCGAGCCACGGCCCAGGCTGAGGATCCCGAACGGACCACGGCCCATGTGGGACGGGCTGTGGGAAGGCAATCCTCCGGGTCTGCCGCTGGCGGTCCTGGGGCTGGTGATTGGTGTCGTGATGGCGGCGCCGATCACATACGTCCTGTGGCGATCTGCCTCGGCAGGAACTCACACCTGGCTGCGGTTGTTGGACTCTGGCATTCCTGCGCTCCTGTGGAGTACGGTCACCCTCACCCTGGCGACTACGTTGCTGAGCGTCCTCGTGGGCGTCTCCCTGGCGTGGCTCGTCTACCGCTGTGACATACCCGGGAGAAAGGTGTGGCGCTGGCTGCTGGCGCTCCCGCTGATGATGCCCTCATACGTCGGGGCAGTTGCCTATATCATGGTCCTTGGCCCTCAGGGCCTGGTCCGGTCAGCTCTGGGCGAGGTGCCCTTCAACCTCTACTCCTTTTCGGGCGTCCTGCTGGTGCTGACGCTGTTCAAGTTTCCTTACGTCTTCCTCGTGGTCGGTGCCGCCCTGAGGCGCATGAATCGGTCCTTCGAGGAGACCGCCCGGGCCCAGGGTCTGGGCCCTTGGGCCGTCTTCTGGCGGGTCACCATCCCCTTTCTGCGCCCTGCCATCGGTGCCGGCGCCGTCTTGACTGCGCTCTGCACCCTCTCGGAGTTCGGAGTGGTTGCGTTGCTCCGCTACAATACCTTCACCTCGGCCATCTACTACCAGATGGAGAGCTTCAACCGGACGGCAGCCACCGTTCTGAGCACCGTTCTGATCGCTCTGACGGTCGCGGTCCTGGGCTTCGAGCGGACCACGCGAAAGCGCCGGAGATTTCACCAGACCAACAACAACTATCGATCCTTAGAGACGCTGGACCTGGGGGCCTGGAGGCCTCTCGGGCTCCTGTGGGTGGTGGTCGTCGTGACCCTCGCCGTCGTGGTGCCGCTGGCGGTTCTCGTCTACTGGTCCGTGCAGGGCATCAACCGCGGGGCCCTCGACAGCAGATTCTGGGTGTATGGGCTCAACAGTGTGAGGGTGGCAGGATGGGCAGCGCTAGCTGCGGTGGCTCTGGCGCTGCCCGTCGTCTATCTGCGAGCCCGCCATCCCTCGCTCCCCTCGGCTCTGATGGACAAACTGAGTGGGTCGGGGTACGCGCTGCCAGGTGTCGTCGTCGGCCTGGGCATCGTCTTCATCTTCAACACCCACATCCCCTGGCTGTACAACACCGCTCTGCTGCTGGTGGTGGCGTACCTCGTTCGCTTCATGGGTCAGGCGCTCCATTACGGTGACGCTTCCCTGAGCCTGATCTCCCCCAGAGTCGACGAGGCTGCCCGAGGTCTGGGCTATCCCCCCTGGAAGGTGCTGGTCAAAGTGATCCTACCGTTGATCTCACCAGGCCTGCTGGCCGGCGCTGCACTGGTCTTCGTCAGCGCGATCAAAGAGCTGCCGGCTACCCTGGTTCTTCGGCCGCCGGGATTCGACACGCTGGCGGTCAGGGTCTGGGTAGAATCGAGCGAGGCCATCTACCATATGGCTGCCCCTGCAGCGCTTCTGATCGTGTTAGTCTCAGTGCTTCCGATGAGATGGTTGCTGAGCAGATATTAGGAAAGAGCTAACCTATGCCCGCTATCGAATTACGACAGGTGACGAAGACGTATCCCGGAGGCCAAGCCCCCGCCGTCCGGTCCCTGTCGCTGGCCGTGCAACCCGGATCGTTGGTCACCCTCCTGGGACCCAGCGGCAGCGGCAAGACCACCGTGCTGCGCCTTGTCGCGGGGTTCGAGCGAGCCGAGGCGGGCGAAGTGCTGCTCGCTGGCCGGCTCGTCAGCGGCGATGGTACCTGGGTTCCGCCGGAGAAACGGGGCGTGGGGATGGTGTTCCAGGACTACGCCCTCTTCCCACACCTGACGGTGACGCGCAATATCGGCTTCGGCTACCGAGGACCCGACCGCCAGGCACGCATCGAGGAGATGCTAGCTCTCGTCGATCTGACGAGCTACGAGGCCCGCTACCCGCACGAACTCTCGGGTGGGGAGCAGCAGCGCGTGGCGCTGGCGCGAGCGCTCGCCCGGCGCCCCGTGGTGGTGCTGCTGGACGAGCCCTTCAGTAACCTAGATGCCGCCTTGCGGGCGCACATGCGTCTGGAGCTGCGACGCATCCTCAGGGCCGCAAACGCCACGGCGATCCTCGTCTCCCACGATCACGCCGACGCGCTGGGCATCTCCGACCGCATCGTGGTGCTCAACGACGGCAGTGTCGAGCAGACGGGCTCGCCCCGGGAGATCTTTGGGTCTCCCGCCAACTGGTTCGTGGCGACTTTCATGGGACAGAGGAACCTACTCAAGGGCGTCGTGGGCGCCGATGGCAGATCGGTACAGACGGGCTTAGGAACACTGCCCTGTCCGGGCGCCCACGCTTTCCAAGCCGATGACCCCGTCTACGCCTGCATCAGGCCCGATCGTCTCCAGGTGACCGACAACGGCGAGATCCACGGGACCATCACCGGGCTGACCTACGGCGGAAGCACTCTCGACGCGATCGTGGACGTGGGCGCAACGCCAGGGGTTGAGCAACTCCACCTTCAGCTCCCTCCCGACGCGGACGTCCGCGCCGGGCAGCGGGTGGGGCTGCACGTGGCACCGGCATCCGTGACGCTGGTCCCCGACGGCGACAGATAGAGGCGCACCTTTTGGCTACGACGGACATAAGGAGATGATAGATGGAGAAAAACGTCAAGTACACGTGGGCTGCCCTCAGAATTGGAATGGGATGGGTGTTCCTGTGGTCATTCCTCGACACCCTCATCGGGCTCGGCTTCGCCACCAGCCCGGAGGACGCTTGGCTAGCCGGGGGTTCTCCCACCTTCGGATTCCTCACCTTCGGCACCCATGGGCCCTTTGCGCCAGTCTTCCGGAGCCTTG
>SKLM01000005.1 GCA_007123205.1 Thermoflexales bacterium | reverse complement strand
GAGAATACCCAACGCCCCCTGTTCATCGAGGTGCCCCTGGGCGTCTTCGCTGGCGTATCGGACCAGGATAGGCCCATCGAGAGGGTTCCTGCTACTCACGCCACCGATGTCCACGAGGGCGGGATGTAGTTATCGCTTCCGGGCCGCTCCCGGCCCTGCCCTAGTTCAGGGGCGGCCCGATCTCGTCCCACAGGAACCACATGGCTGACATGCCCTCACCGCCCCTCTACCTCGACCCCAATCTCCAGATCGTCTTCGGGGTCTCACTGATGGCGGTACTCGGTGTGTCCAGCATCACGCCGGCGTTTCCCGGAGTCGGACGCGCTCTCGACGTCCCGTCCCAGACGGTGGCCCATCTCATCACCGCCTTCACGCTGCCGGGCGTCCTCTTCACCCCGATTCTGGGAATCCTGACCGATCGGTGGGGCCGCAAGCAGATCCTCATCCCGGCCCTCGCCCTCTTTGGCATCGCCGGGGGCGCTTGCGCCCTCGCCCGGGACATCAGTGTGCTCCTGGCCCTCCGTTTCGTTCAGGGCATCGGTGCCGCCGCCCTCAACGTGCTCTACATCACGCTCATCGGCGATCTCTACAGCCGCACCCGCCAGACCGCCGCCATGGGCTACAATGCCAGCGTGATCAGTGTCGGCACCGCTGTCTTTCCCGCCATCGGCGGTGGGCTGGCCAGCGTGGCCTGGTACTACCCCTTTCTGCTGCCGCTCCTCGCCATCCCCCTCGCCCTCCTGGCCCTATTCGTTCTCGAGAACCCCGAACCCGAGGGGCAGCAGGCGCTGTCGACGTATCTCCGGCAGACCTGGACCAGCGTCAAACACGGTCAAGCGGTGGTCTTCCTGTTGCTGACCCTGTTGACCTTCGTCATCATCTATGGCGCCTACCTGACCTACCTGCCGTTTCTCATGGAGGACGCCTTCCAGGCCTCCCCGGTGGTGATCGGGATCGTCATGTCCGGGACATCGGTCGCCACCGCCCTGGCCTCCTCTCAACTGGGGAGACTGGCGAACCGCTTCTCGGAAGGACTTCTCCTCCAGATCGCCTGTGGCTCCTACGCGCTGGCTCTGGTTCTGATCCCACGCGTGACGAGTCCTCCGCTGCTGGCGGTGCCGGCCGTCCTGTTCGGCCTGGGCCAGGGGCTCAGCATCCCCAATCTGCAGACGTCGCTGGCCAGCCTGGCCCCCATCGAGCACCGTGGTGCATTCCTGTCGGCCAACGCCTTGGTGCTCCGGGTGGGGCAGACGTTGGGCCCACCCTTGATGGCCGTAGCCTCGAGCGTCGGGGGGATGGTGGCTACCTTCCACGCGGGGGCCGCCATAGCATTGGCTATGCTCGTGTTGGCTGCAACAAGCCTTAGAAAGAGGAGAACGACAGATGACCACTGACGTGCAGAGAGTCTTGGACGCATTCGCGGACCTGCGGGACCGCATCACCGTCGACGCGTGCTTCGGGGCACCCGTGAAGACCGCGACGGAGACCATCATCCCGGTGGCCAAAGTGCGCTACGCCTATGGGATGGGAGCAAGCCAGCGCTCAGCCGCTGAGGGAGACCACGGGGAAATAGGGGCCGCCGGCCCTTATGGCGGCAAGATGAGCAGTGTGCCCCTCGGCGTCGTCACCGTCACCGAGGACGACATGCGCCTGGAGACCGTCATCGACGAGCAGAAGGTGGCGACCCTCGGCATGCTCGTAGCCGCGTGGACCGTGTTCTGGCTCGCCCGCGTCCTGATCGCCTTCCTGGGGCGCCGCGACTAAGGCGACCTCCGCCTTCGCCATTCTTCTTGCTTCTGACTTCTCGGTTCCGCTCCAGCTGCCCCCCAGCTCGAGCCGGGTCTCCGACCCGGCGCTCCTCCGCAAACCACCTCGACTGGGCCCACCGCGCCCCAGAGCCTCCCGGCTCTCCTTGCCAGCCAACCCTCGCTCGTGGTATAATCCGACCCACTAACTACAAGAGAGGAGAGAATGAGACCACCTGCTGACCCGATTCTGATTCGCTTCACCGAGACCTGGGGCATCCACTGGTACGGCGTCCTGATCGTGGCCGGCGTACTCCTGGGGGCCCTCTACGCGGCATGGCGGGCCAAGCGCGATGGCGACGACCCTGACCACGTTTGGAACGCCCTGACCATCGCCGTCATCTTCGCCATCATCGGGGCCCGGCTCTACCACGTCTTCTCCGAGCCTGAGGGAGGCATGGTGGGCTGGAGCTACTATCGCACGCACCCCATCGAGATCCTCTACATCTGGCAGGGCGGCCTGGCCATCTACGGGGCCATCGTCGGGGGTCTGCTGGGCGTCGCCGTCTACACCTGGCGTACTGGCCTGCCTACCCTGAAGTGGCTCGACTACGGAGCTCCCGGTCTGGCTCTGGGACAGGCCATCGGACGCTGGGGCAACTTCTTCAACCAGGAACTCTACGGGCCGCCGACGGACCTCCCCTGGGGGCTGCAGATCGCTCCTCAGCACCGCATCATCCCCTACAACAACCTGGAGCGATATCCGCCCGATACACTCTTCCATCCCACGTTCCTTTACGAGTCCCTATGGGCCCTGCTGCTGTTTGCCGTCCTGGCTGTCGTCGCCCACAAGTACCGGGACCGGATCAAGCGAGGCGACATCCTCCTGAGCTATCTCGTCGGCTATCCTCTGGGCCGCTTCTTCCTGGAGTACCTGCGGCCAGACGCCTGGATGATCGGCCCTATCGCCGCCGCTCAACTGTTTGCCATCATCTGCGTCGTCGGCGCCGGCGCCATCCTGATCGTACGCCATACTGTGGCCAAGCCCTCGTCGCCCCCGCAGGAGGGATCGGACGCAGCGACGGCCGAGCCCCAGGCAGAGAAGCCGTCGTGACACCGACTCACACCACCGTGGTCGTGCGCGGCGCTGCCGGGTCCTTCCGGCGTTCGGCGGCGCATGCGAGAGCGTAATGGGGAGAGCCCAATGCCAAGAGCATTGGGCTCTTTCCTTTTTGAGCACAGCAAGGAGAAGAAGCGGTGACCACAGGAGACGCCCTCTACCGGCTGCAGCAGCTTGACAGTGAACGGGACGCTGCCCGGGACCGACTGGGCGAGATAGAGGCAGCACTGAAGGATGACACACTCCTGCGCCAGGCCCGGCGGGCCTTAGAGGAGAAGGAACAGCGGGCTCGAAAGTGGCAGGCCACCCAGCGCGATCTCGAGCTGGAAATGGAGAGCCTTGCCGATAAGAGCGCCCGCTCTGAAGGGCGGCTTTACGGCGGAAAGGTCACCAATCCCAAGGAGCTCACCGATCTTGAGGCGGAGATCGCATCCCTCAAACGCCGCCGCCGCGCGCTTGAGGATCAGCTCTTGGAGGCCATGATCGAGCGCGAGGGCGCGGAAGAGTCTCGCGATGGGGCGCAGGAGTCCTTGCAGGAGACCGAGTCGACCTGGTCGACGACTCAGGCAGACCTCAGGGCGGAGCGGGGCGCCCTGGAGCAGCGGCTCCAGGAGGTCGAAGGGAGGCGGGACCGAATCGCCGCGCGCCTTGACCCCCAGACCTTGGCGGCTTACAACAGACTGCGCGAACTCAAGGGAGGCCAGGCTGTGGCCCCCTTGCGCGGCGACACCTGCACCGTCTGCGGTGTCACCATCTCCGCGAGCGCCGAGTGGCAGCTGCGGCAGGGCGAGCTGATCCACTGCGACTCGTGTGGGCGAATCATCGTCTCGATCTAAGCCCTGGTGTCTCCGTACCCTGTTCGAACCGCTGGTCCAGGGCGATCGCTCCCACTCATAGCAGCGACACCAGCGCCATTCGCAGCAACTGCTCCAAGAACCACAGGATCAGTAACGCCACCAGGGGCGAGAAATCGAGCCCGCCCAGCGATGGGATGGTCGCCCGTATGGGCGCCAGCAGGGGTTCCGTGATCTGGATCAGGAACTGCATCGCCGGATG
>SKLM01000073.1 GCA_007123205.1 Thermoflexales bacterium | reverse complement strand
TGGGAGGAGCGCGTCGCCGAGGCGGTGATCCCGGCGGAGGAAAGGGAGGATCTGGAGCGCCGGGAGCGGGAGTTGAAGGCGGGAATCGAGCGTGCGACGCGGCTGCACCTGGAAGGACACATCAGCTATGAGCGCTTTGCGGAGGAGAAACACCGTGCCCAGGCAGGCTTGGCCGATTTGTGCCCGGCGCGAATCGAGGCCACAATCGCAGCCAAAGAAGCAGTTGAGGATATCGTCCATCTCTGGGAAGCGATGGACAGAGCTAAACAGAATGGGCTTCTGCGAAAAGCCGTCCCAGAAGCCCAAGTACAAGGCACAAAGCTGACCGCCGTCAGGCCAACTCTACCTCTGTACCCCTTGATGGGGATTTCTTGTCGGAGCGGGGCCGACGGGACTTGAACCCGCGATCTCCGGCTTGACAGGCCGGCATGTTAAACCACTACACTACGGCCCCGAACGAGCGATATCTTACCACAGACTCCTTTCCGAGTCAAGTCACCCCCCAAGTCCGGTCAAGGGCTTCGGCGCTCCAGCCGGCGGCAGCGGTTGACACGTGACCCCCTTCAAGCTAGAATAGTCGCGCCTTGGGGGGCCAGATGCCAGCGCTGGGGCCTAGGATCGAACCAGCCTGGTTTCCGTCTTAAGCAGAGGGATCTCTGAACCCCTCAGGGCGGTCAGTCTCGTATCTAGCCAGCGGGAGTGTGCCAGCGGATGGGACAGATGACGGGCGCCGAGGTGCGCCGCAGTTTCCTCCAATTCTTCGCCGAGCGAGGGCATACGATTGTGCCCAGTGCCAGTCTGGTGCCCGTGAGCGATCCCACCCTGCTCTTCACCAACGCCGGGATGAACCAGTTCAAGGATGTCTTCCTGGGCGTCGGTACGCGACCCTACACGCGGGCCGTCGACACGCAGAAGGTGATGCGCGTGTCCGGCAAGCACAACGACCTCGATGACGTGGGCCGCGACTCCTACCACCACACGTTCTTCGAGATGCTGGGAAACTGGTCCTTCGGCGACTACTACAAGCGAGAGGCTATCGGCTGGGCTTGGGAGCTTCTGACTGAGGTCTGGGGCCTCGAGAAGGCGCGCATATGGACCACCGTTTTTCGGGATGAGCTGGGCGAGCTGGAGACGGACGAGGAGGCCAGGGGGTTCTGGCTCTCGGAGACGGACATCAACCCGGATCAGGTCCTCTACGCTGGCCGGAAGGTCAACTTCTGGGAGATGGCCGATACCGGGCCCTGTGGCCCCTGCAGTGAGATCCACTACGACCGCGGTCCGGAGGCTTGCGAATGCGTAGACGATCCCGACCACCTGTGTCGGGTGAACGCGGATTGCGGTCGTTACATCGAGCTCTGGAACCTGGTCTTCATCCAGTATAACAAGGACGCGGAGAGGAATCTGGATCCACTCCCGGACAAGCACGTGGACACGGGTGCCGGGTTCGAGCGGCTGCTGGCCGTCCTGCAAGGGGTCGATTCGAACTACAAGACCGACCTGTTCACGCCCCTCATCCGACGGGTGCAGGAGCTGACCGGCCATAGCAAGGCCGATGTGCGAGAGCACATTGTGGCGTACCGCGTGATCGCCGACCATGTCCGGGCGGTCACCTTCCTCATCGGTGATGGCGTCCTCCCGGGGAGTGAGGGGCGGAACTACGTGCTCCGTATGATCCTGCGCCGCGCCGTCCGTTTCGGCCGGGAGCTGGGCCTGGCCGATCCCTTTATGGCTGAGGTGGCGGCGGTGGTCATCGAGATCATGGGCTCGGCCTTCCCGGAGCTGGTCAGCCGTCGTGCGTTCATCTTGAGTACCATCGCCCAGGAGGAGGAGCGGTTCCTGCGCACCCTTGATCAGGGCCTCGGCCGGCTGAATCGGGTGATGGAGGAGCTGTCGCAGGAGGGCCAGGAGGTGATCCCCGGTGACGAGGCCTTCCACCTCTACGATACCCTGGGCCTGCCGCTGGAGATCACCCGCGACGTCGCGGAGGAGCGGGGCTTCTCCATCGACGAAGCGGGCTATCGGGACGCGCTAGAGGCGCAGCGGAGGCGGGCCCGGGAGGCCGAGGGCTTTGAGGCCCACGATGAAGCGGCCCTGGTCCAGTATCAGGACGTGTTGTTGGACCTGCAGGCGCAGGGCGCTCTGGGCAACGACGGTGTGGTGGTGGAGCCGTACACGGCGCTGGAGCTGAAGACGGAGGTGGCGGCGATCCTCCGGAATGGTCAGCGCGCGGAAACGGCCGAGGAGGGTGACCCGGTCGAGATCGTGTTGCCGGAGACCTGCTTCTACGTCGAGGCCGGGGGGCAGGTGGCCGACCAGGGGGTCATCCGTTCGGGTACCGGTGAGGCGGCCTGGACGGTGCAGGTTGAGGATGTGCGGGAGCCTGTTGCCGGGCTGGTCGTCCACGTGGGAGAGGTGAAGGTCGGGCGCCCCCAGGTCGGAGACGTGGCGGTGGCTGCGTTGGATGAAGGGCGGCGTATGGACATAGCCCGGAATCACACGGCTACCCATCTCCTACAGCAGGCGCTGAGGGAGACGTTGGGAGAGCACGTGCAGCAGGCCGGGTCGCTAGTGGCGCCGGATCGACTACGATTCGACTTCACCCACCCGGTGATGTTGACGCGGGATGAGCTGAGGGCGGTGACCAGGGTGGTCAACCAGGCAGTGCTGGCGGACTACCCCGTGGAGAGCCGGGAGATGCGATACCGGAAGGCTCTCCAGGAGGGGGTCATCGCGCTATTCGGAGAGAAGTACGGCGAGGTGGTGCGGACCCTGCGGGTCGGCGATCCGGACAAGCCCTTCAGCCGGGAGCTGTGTGGCGGGACGCACGTGGATGCGACCGGGCAGATCGGCTCCTTCTACATCATCTCTCAGGAGAGCATCGGGGCGGGGGTGCGCCGCGTGGAGGCTGTCACCGGCCGCGGCGCCGTGGAGTTCGTTGAGGAGCGGCTCGGACTTCTGGAGCGGACGGCCTTCCGTCTGGGCGTTCCTCCCGGTGAGATAGAGCGACGCCTGGAGGAACTGCAGGATGACCTGGAGGCCGCCCACATGGGAATAGAGCGTCTCCACCAGCGCCTGGCCCATCAGGCATTCGAATCTCTGCTGGGACAAGTCGAGACTGTGTCCGGGACCGCGCTGATCGCTGCCCGGGTGGACGTTCCTGATGTGGAGCGGCTGCGGGAGATGACGGACTGGTTCCGGGGTCGGCTGGGCTCGGGTGTCTTCATCCTGGGCGCGGCGATGGATGGCCGGCCCGTGCTGGTGGCCTCCGTGACGCCGGACGTCGTCGAGCGGGGCGCCGATGCGGTCGACATGGTCCGTCGCATGGGTCGGGTGATGGGCGGCGGCGGTGGCGGGCGGCCCACTATGGCGCAGGCTGGGGGTAGCGATGCGGACAAGCTGGACGAGGCCCTGCAGCTGGCGGCTGAGATTCTGGACCAACAGCTCCAGGAATAGGTGAACCCTTACGGAGGCCCGTGCCGGGGCTCGGCGATGCGAAACCGCGCTGAGGCGGACGTGGTGGCCGAGATCGATGCAGGTCCTTACCCCGACCGCAGGGTCGCTGGCAGCGGCTGGGTGATATGGGACGAGCTGGTGTGTCTATGAGTGCCGTTCAAATGCCATCTCCCACGACCGTATCCGAGTCCCCAACCGTCATCGAACTGCAGCCCCACGATGATCGCGTCTCACTCCGCTACCGTCTGAACGCGGTAGTCGATGGGCGGGTGGTGCTCGTTCTGCCATGGGAACTCGACTTCCTTTCCCGGGTCCTCGACTTCGATCTTCTTCGCCGTGAGGCCGGCCGGCAACGAAAGGAGGTCGCCGTGGTCTCCGCCGACCCGGAGCGACGCCAGCTGGCGCGGGAGTGCGGAGTCCCGGCCTTCTCCACCGTGGAGGCGGCACATACGGCGTCACGGTGGAAGGCAAGGGGGGACCAACGGATTGAGGCTCCGCCGACCCCATGGTGGGAACCGGAGGTCGTCCTCCACCGAGAGCGGGAGCGCCCTCGCCCGGCGTGGCTGCGCTGGATGGGGACGGGGGCCCGGCTTGGTGTGTTCGGTCTGGTCGTGCTCGTGCTGGCGGCCACAGCCTATGCCATTGGCCCGCGAGCCGAGGTGACGCTCGTGCCTGCAGGCGCGACGGTCGCCGTGAACGTTCAGGTGGCGGTCAACCCCGAGATTGAGTCGACGCAGTACTTCGGCGGGGAAGCTGCCACCGGTGAGACGGGGGCGGTGGCGGGGATCGTTCCCACGCGGCGGGTGGGTCTTGAGGTCGAGCGAACCGCCGAGGTGGAAACTACCGGAACGCAGACGGTTGTGGTGGGGCGTGCCACCGGGGAGGTCCTGTTCATCAACTTGTTGCCCCAGGACTACGTGGTCCCGGCAGGGACCATCGTGCGGACATCCTCGGCGAGCTATCCCATCCGCTTCCGCACCACCGCGGACGTCGTCCTGGAAGCGAATGGACAGGGGACGGCATCTATCACAGCGCTGGATGAGCGGACCGGCAACGTCGGTGCGCTACAGGTCAACCGCGTAGAAGGGGTGGTGGGTTCGGCGGTGCGCGTGATCAACCCTCGGCCCACGAAGGGGGCGGAGCCCAAGGATATACAGGTCGTCACCCAGGGTGATTATGATCGGGTGCGGGAACAGCTGACGCAGGAGTTGCTGAATGACGCTCATTACGAGCTCCACAGCTTGCTGGAACCGTACGAGTTCCTGCCCCGGGAGTCCCTGCGCGTCGAGTCCGTGCCGAAGAAAGCGTTCTCCCATTTCGTTGGTGAGGAATCGGAGACCGTGTCCCTCAACCTGCGGCTGTTGATCAGCGGCCAGGCCGTGGACACGGCGGATGTTCGGGGGATCGCGTACCGGGGGCTTGTAGAGAAACTGGGCCCGGACCACCAGCTGATCGAAGCCGACTTCGACATCGGAGCGGTGAGCGAGGATCAGGATGGGCTCGGCTGGTTCACGGTCCCTGTAAGCGGCCTTGGCTACGCTGCCGCGGCCCTCGATCCGGATGAGGTTGCCCGCTCCATCCGTGGCCGACCCGTGTCTGAGGCACAGATGGCTCTTATGGCCGGCTACCCTTTGGCGGAAACCCCGCAGATCACCATCTGGCCGAAATGGCCCGACGTGTTGGGCTGGTTGCGGCGCGTACCGCTGCTGCCCATCCGGACCGAGGTCAGAGTCGTGCCGCAGGCCTCCTCGGGGGCAGCCGGCTCGTGATGCGATATCTGAGCGTGGACGTCGGGGATCGCCATATCGGGATTGCCATCAGCGACCCCACCGGGACGATCGCCCGGCCGTTGGAGACCCTGGAGCACGCTTCGACGCAGGAGGACTTCGCGGCCATAGCCTTGCTCGTGGACGAGTATGATGTGGGCGTCGTTGTGGTCGGCAGGCCCTTCAGTCTGGACGGTACTGTCGGTCCTCAGGCGCGGCGAATCGATCGGTACACGGAGGGGCTGGCCGCTCACCTCGAAGTGCCGGTCGTTCAGTGGGACGAGCGCTTCTCAACGGAAGCAGCTCGCGAGATCCTCCTCAAGACGCGAAACGAACGAGGGAGGCGGCGCGCCCGCGCGAGTGGCGAGATCGACGCCATCGCGGCAGCCGTCATCCTGCAGAGCTATCTCGACAATCGAGCGGACTCCGGTCCGCCGTCCCGATGACCTGGAGCCCAGCTGTCGCCGGGCGCCCGCTGCGGCGGCCTCTGGTCCACGTTGCATCGTCTGGCTGCGCCGTCAGCTGCGTCGAGACCCAATAGTCGTGTCTTGGGGCGAGTATGGTGCCGGGATGGTCTGCCTCCCCGGTGAGTCATGTGAGTTGAGAGGACGAGAGTTTGAACAAGCTAGGTCGATCCGTCGCCTTCTCCGTAGCTCTCTTCGTTGTGTTTGGGGCGTTTGGCGGCCTCATCTGGAACGTGGGTCACGCAGCCCTGGGTTTTGGGGCGCTGTCCTCGACGCTGTGCGAGCTGGGATCCATGAGAGACGCTGCCTTCGGTGTCTATCTGCGCGCGCGCGCCGACCAGCTGAGCGAACCGGCCGGAAGCGATGATACACCAGTGGCTTTTGCCGTTGCGCCGGGCGAAACGGCGGGGACGATTGCCGACCGGCTCGAGCGACAAGGCCTGGTGTCGGACGCCGAGCTATTCCGGCGGTACGTCCAGTACCACGAACTGGACGCGGGTATTGAGGCGGGGGATTTCACCTTGCGCCAGACGATGACCATTCCCGAGATAGCCTTGGCGCTACAGCGAGGGCACGGCTCGGAACCGGTGGTCATCATCCGCGAGGGGCTGCGGCTGGAGCAGATCGCAGCCACGGTAGCTGAGCAGACCTCCATCCCGGAGGAGGCGATGCTCCGGCTGGCTACCACCGGCTGGCGAGACGGGGGATATGCCTACCCATTCCTCGCCGAACTGCCCCCCACCGCCACCCTGGAGGGGTTTCTGTTCCCCGACACGTACCGGCTTCCGCAGGATCCAACCGCGTCGGACCTGCTGGAACGAATGCTCTCCACCTTTGGCGACCGGGTGACGCCCGAGATCAGAGCGGACGCAGCGGAGCGAGGGCTCAGTCTCTTCGAGCTTGTAACCCTGGCTTCGATCGTGGAGCGGGAGGCGGTGGTGGCTGCGGAACGAGCTCTGATCGCCGGCGTATTCTGGAACCGGCTCCAGGCAGGCTGGACGCTGGATGCAGACCCTACGGTGCAATACGGGATGGTTAGCTCGGATCCGTGGTGGCCGGTCATATCGAGAGCTGATCTGACTTTCGATTCGCCCTACAACACGTACCGCAATCCGGGGCTTCCGCCTGGCCCGATCTGCAGCCCCGGACTGGCCTCGATCCGGGCTGCGGCACAACCGGCCGAGACCGACTACTACTTCTTTATGCGTGAGTGTACGATGGATGACGGAAGCCACGTCTTCTCGGTGACGATCGACGAGCATTACGATAACTACCGGCGGTGCGGTGGTCAGCTCCCTTGACCGAGCGAGGCGGCTGCCGGGTCGTCTGCGTCGCGGGAGTTGGTGGGCACCCGTTGCCGCGAGCTTGGGCCTCCTCCTCACGGCCTGTGCCTTTCCGGGAACAGTCCGTCCCACGGTGAAGGTGGGCCTGGTGGCCCCCTTCGAAGGACGGTATCGGTATGTGGGTTACGATGTGTTCTACGCTGTCCAACTGGCCCTGTTGGAGGTGAACCAGGAAGGTGGGGTGGGTGGCCGCGGAGTCGAGTTGGTCGCCTATGATGATGGGGCCGACCGGGACATGGCCGTGGAGCAGGCCCGGAAGGTCAGCGTTGACCCGGAGGTGGTGGCGGCTATCGGCCACTTCCGCGAGGAGACCACCGCTGCTGCCGCCGCCACCTACGCCGAGAAGGGTGTCCCGCTTGTAGCGGCCCTCCCCCTGAACTACCGGCTGGAACGGGACGGCGAAACCATCTACCTGGTGGGCCCGCCCACAGCGCGACTGGCGGATGCGCTCCTGGAGCGAGTCCTTCGGCTGGCTCCGGAGGGCGACGTCGTCATCGTGGGGGATGGTGGTCTTTTGGAGCAGGCTCTGCTAGGTGTCCCCGGTGAGGGAGGCGGTGAGGGGTATCTCACCATCGCGACGGATCGAGAGGGATGGGATCGAGACGTCCTGATTCGCGAGCCGGCGGTCCTGGTGTGCCTCCTTGATCCCGTCGCTGCCGCCGAACTGGTCGTGATGCTGCGCGAAGAGGGGTGGGCCGGTTACGTTGTGGGAGGTCCCCGGCTCTCGGCAGGTGACTTCGTGGCCGTGGCAGGAGAAGCCGCCGTCGGAGCGACCTTCGTGACGCCCTGGGCGTTTCCGGCGGACGTCGATGGCGGTGATCAGTTTGCGGCAGCTTACCGGGGGGTCTCCCGGGGGGCGGAGCCAGGTCCCCTGGCGCTTTCGGCGTACGTGGCGACCTGGGCTCTGCTGGAGGCCCTGGAGCAGGCGATCGCCGAGGGGCGTGTCACCCGCGAGGGCGTATCGGCGGCTCTGTCGGCTGCCGAGCAAAGCGGGAAACTGGACAGGCCGATGGCCAAAGAGGGCCCCACCAGGGACGAATGGAAGGTCTACTGGTACCGGATCGGGTCGGACGGTGTTCCGGTTCTGCTGGCCGAACACTAGGGTCGACACCTTGAGCTGGACATCGAAGGGGCGTAGGCGACGGGCAGGGGGTCGGCCACGGATGTCCGTCTCAAAGGTTGACGGGAAGAGGAGGGAGTCATGGAGTATCGACAACTCGGTTCTTCTGGCGTTCGAGTTTCCGTGATCGGAATCGGCACGAATCGTTTCGGTTCTGATAAGGTGCCGCAGGCCGAGGTCTTCAACATCATCGACGCGGCCCTGGATCGGGGCGTCAATCACATCGACACGGCCGACATCTACGTGGGCGGTCGGTCCGAGGAGACGTTGGGGGCCGCGTTGGACGGAAGGTGGGACAGGGTCGTCCTGGCCAGCAAGTTCACCAATCCCGTCGGCTCCGGGCCGAACGATCGGGGAGCCTCCCGGTATCATATGCGGAATGCGGTCGAGGGCAGCCTGCGCCGGCTCCAGACGGATCACATCGACCTCTACTACGTGCATCGCTGGGACCCCACCACGCCTCTGGAGGAGACGCTTCGCAGCCTTGATGATCTCACCAGCTCGGGCCAGATTCGGTACGTGGGCGTCTCGGCGTTTGCGTCGTGGCAGTTGACCCAGGCGCATCTTCTAGCCGAAGTCCGCAGCTGGGCACCGGTCGTCGTAATCCAATCGGAGTACAACATGCTCTCCCGGCATGTCGAAACAGAGGTACTGCCGTGTTGCGAGGCACTAGGGATCGGGTTCGTGCCCTACTATCCGCTGGCTGGCGGGTTTCTCACCGGCAAGTACAAGCGGGGTGAGCCGGCCCCTCCTGGGTCGCGCGGCGAGACCAGCCAGACGGTGCAACAGTACATGGTGGATCACTACTACGGCACCGTCGAACAGCTGCAAGCTTGGGCCAAGGAGCGAGGGCGGGGGCTGAATGAACTATCTCAGGCCTGGCTACTGGCTCAACCTCAGGTGTGCTCCGTCATCTCTGGTGTCACCAGCGTCGATCATCTGGTCAGCAACGCCAAAGCGGCCGGCTGGGAGCTATCAGGGGCCGACTTGGACGCCCTGGACGAGATCTTGAGAGGGTAGTCACCGTCGGTTGTCTGACCAGGCTGACAAGGTCCGGCCGACGGAAGCTAGCGAGCGAGGGCCGGGAGTGCGCTGCGGAAGCTTAGGGGGCCGGTCAGCGGCCCTCGGTGGGCCGGGAACGGCCACGATTAGATGAAGATCCTCTTGCTGGTTCCCTACTGCGGAGGCAGTCATCGAGCGTGGGCTGAGGGCTACAAGATCCACAGCAAGCACGACGTCAGCCTCCTGGCCTTACCCGCCCGTTTCTGGAAGTGGCGCATGCAGGGTGGGGCGGTCACACTGGCTGAAGAGGCCCGGCAGTTGGCGGTGCGCCCGGACATGATCCTGGCCACCGATATGGTCAACCTCCCCGTCTTCCTGGCGTTGACGCGGGATTTCCTCGCGGATGTGCCGGCAGCGCTATACTGCCACGAGAATCAACTGACGTATCCATTTCCGCCGGGCGAGAAGCGCGATCTGACCTACGGGATGATCAACTGGCTCTCGATGCTGGCTGCCGACCGGGTGTTCTTCAACTCCTGCTATCATCTCGACGATTGGTTCGGAGCGCTGCCGAACATGCTGAAGCACTTCCCCGACTATTCCCACACCCATCGGGTGGAGGAGGTGCGGGCGAGAGCTTCCGTGCTGCCGGTGGGATGCGATCTCGCTGGCTTTGACAAGGTGGCAAGGGCCTCGGAGCCAGAAGTGCCACCGGTCATCCTGTGGAACCAACGTTGGGAATATGATAAGGATCCGGAGGGTTTCTTCTGTGCACTATACGCACTGGCTGAGTTGAGGGTTGAGTTTCGCGTAGTACTTGCCGGGAAGAGTCATCGATTGGCGGCGCCGGAGTTTGAGACGGCCCGACGGCGTCTGGGGAGTAGGGTGATCCATTTCGGCTATGCGGATCGAGGAGAGTACTCAGAGCTGCTCCACCGGTCTGACATCGTGGTCAGCACCGCGATCCACGAGTTCTTCGGGGTTGCAGTGGTGGAAGCGATCTACGCCGGGTGTCTTCCCGTGCTTCCCAACCGTCTGTCGTACCCGGAGCTCATTCCGAAGCGGCATCACGGGCTATGTCTGTACGAGAGCTCTGAAGGACTGGTGGAGAGGATTCAGTGGGCACTGGAGCACAGAGAGAGGGCACGACTGCTGGCCGATGAACTGCGCCGGGCGGTGGGGCGGTTTGACTGGGGCGAGGTAGCCCCCCTGTACGACAGGCTGGCAACGGAGGTCGCCCGCGGCCCCAGATAGACGGGGCAGCGACGCGAGTAGGTCCGGGATGCCGGCGACTCGGGCGGTCCGGCCGGGGGCGGCCCGGGAAGAGCTCAGTGACTGGGCACGAAGAACGTCTGGACGGTCGCAGTGGCGTCGTTATAGACAGCTGTGACATCGATGATGACGCGCTGTCCCGGGACTGAGGCGCGGGTCTCGAAGGTCAACTGGGTGAAGCCGCGAGCATCGGTAGCAGGCAGCTGAAATGAGTCGTGACCCGATGCGTAGCGGAGTAGGGCTGTCACGACCGCCCCCTCAACGGGCTCTCCGCGTTGATTCTCAAGGTAGACGTAAAGGCTCTGAGGCGACTGCATGCCGACGACAGGGTGGCGGACGGAGGCGCTGGCTTTGAGCTGGACAGCCGATCTGGTGGTGGTCTGACCGGCGGCAGGGTCACCGGTGAGCCTGTGTCGGGCTGGGGGGACGGGGTCGGCGTGGCCGCCCGGAATCCCGACGCGTTCGACATAGATCTCACCCAGATTGGTCAGCTTGATCGGCGCCCCGGATTGTCCGTCTCGGTCCCACACCATCCGTGCCCGCTGGAAATACTGTACGACGTCGCCGTCTTCGAAGGTCATCGAAGATCGAGGGTAACCGAATATCGTGAGCCCGCCGTTCTCGCGGAAGAAATCCAGGAAGATGTGCTCAACCGTGTGGCCGGTCTCAGGGAAGTAACGTCTGGTGTCGTCCCCGGGCGGCGGGATGCGTTCCTCGGAGATCGGAGGGAAGGTCCGCCCAAGCTCATCACCCAGGAGACCAAGCTGGACTTGCTGGTCGCCGGCTTCTGAAGGCGGCAGCTCCATTCTGGCACGCTGGAAGTACTGGACGCGGATCTGGCCTCGGGTGGGATCGGCGAACGCTTCCGTGAGGGGATAGCCGAAGATCTTGAGCGAACCGCGGGTATCGAAGAAGTCGAGGAAGTCATCGCAGACGTAATGGCGAGTCTCTTCAAAGTAGCGGCAGTCTGAGGAGGCAGCCACAGTCGCTAGGGCATCGGTTCTCCCTCCCGGAACAATGTCAAGCCGATCGCAGTCCGCGGGTGGGTCGAATCTCTCGAGGTACTCCTCGCCTAGATCGCTCAGTTTGATGCGAGAACCGAGAGCGCTCTCCGGGTGCCATACCATCTTCGCACGCTGGAAGTACTGGACGACCCGGCCAGCCTCGTACATGAACTCGGATCGGGGGTACCCGAAGATATCGATTCCTCCGTGCTCGCGGAAGTAATCGAGAAACGCGTATGAGACGATGTGCTGAGTCTCAGGGAAATAATGGTGGAGGGCCGTGTTGGCCCGGGGGATCCTGTCCTCGTGGACGGGGGGGAAGACATACCCCAGTTCATCGGCCAGAAGCCCCAGTTGGACACGGTAGGCAGGAGGGGCGTCGGGGTGCAGCTCCATCCTTGCGCGCTGGAAATACTGAACCCGCAATCCTGTGTGTCCGGTGTCGTGGCACGATCCGGTGAGTGGATAGCCAAAGATCTCGAGACCGCCGCGAGCATCGAAGAAATCGAGGAAGACGCCACAGACGTAGTGCTCGGTCTCTGGGAAGAAGCGACAGGTGCCGCCGGCCTCCTGAGCCCAGGCAGCCGAACCGCTGGCCAGGACCATGGTCATGGTAACAACCAGGAGCACCATAGGTAGCCGGAATGGCATCGTCGTCTCCCAAGCTGGTCCGCGACCCCGCCGGGGCGCTGGCTACCAGCCGGATTCCTTTGATCTGACCAGTCACCCCGTCGCCGTGGTGCGTCTGCCACCCATCTCTTTCGGTCTAGTATACAACAGTTGTTCGAGTTACACAAGTGCGACCGGCTGCCGGGCACGGTCCTGTTGTCGTCCAAGGGACTATGGGGACTGGACTCGGCTCGATGCGTCACGAGGGACGAAACGTTTGCTTCGAGGTCATCTGTTGTCCTCAGGTGAGGACGTGCCAGTGCCGGGCACCGTGAAAGCAAGGCGATCGAGCTCTCACCGTCAGGCGGAGGGGCCCGTGCGCGACGGGCTCGGGGGTCTCATGCCCACGGCGCTCGCTGACAGGAAGGATTGGAGAACGAACTTGCCGGAACGGGCAGGTTGGGTAGAATTAGGTCGTCGTGACGTATGGTGCAGCCCTCGTCACGGTGGATGCTTGGTTGCTCTTCTCAGTGGTGTGACCGGCCGCAGCAGCAGAGTGTGCCCTGGTGGTATATGAAGACGACAGAGGGTGACCCCCGTGAGCGTGATTGACGACGTCAAGGACCGCCTGGATCTGGTCGAAGTGGTCTCCCACTACCTTCAGGTGAATAAGTCGGGGCGTAACTTCAAAGCGCTCTGCCCTTTTCACTCCGAGAAGACGCCGTCCTTCGTTGTGTTTCCCGAAACGCAGCATTGGTACTGCTTCGGGGCGTGCAACGAAGGAGGTGATCTCTTCAACTTCGTGATGAAGGTGGAGGGCTGGGACTTTCGGACGGCTCTCGAAGAGTTGGCCAAGCAAGCGGGTGTCGAGCTGAAGCCCCGAACCCCCGCTGAGGAAGAGGCCGCCGAAGAGGCTGATCGTCTGCGTGGGCTGCTTGCAGCCGCGGCTCGATACTACCACGAGATTCTGTGCAGCGGGCCCGAGGCGGCGGTGGCGCGCCGATATGTTGAGGCGCGTGGACTGACTGATGAGACCGTCGTTCGGTTCGAATTGGGGTACAGCCCGCCGGGATGGGAGAGGACTTACACCCACTTCACTGATCAGGGATCCCGTGTGGAAGATCTACTCGAAGCCGGCCTCGTGATCGAACGGGAGGGTGGCGGAGCGTATGATCGTTTCCGGGATCGGCTCATGATCCCGATTCGTGACGGGCGAGGGCGGGTAATCGGGTTTGGTGCGCGGACCCTGGATCCAGATGACGTGCCCAAGTACTTGAACTCCCCGCGTACATCCCTGTTCGACAAGAGCAAGACCCTCTTTGGTCTCGACATGGCCCGGCCAGCGATTCGACGCGCGGATCGAGTGGTGGTTGTTGAGGGCTACATGGATGTTATGCAGGCCCATCAAGCAGGCCACGAGAATGTGGTTGCCCAGATGGGCACGGCGCTCACCGACACACAACTGAGACAACTCTGTCGCTATTCGAAGCGGATCATCTTGGCACTGGACCCCGACGCCGCGGGGGTTCAGGCCACCCTACACGGCGTTGAGGTAGCGCGCGAGGCTCTTGACAAAGAGTGGGAACCGGTCTTCGATCCACGGGGACTGCTCGGGTACGAGGGCCGCCTGGGAGCAGAGATAAGAGTTCTGCAGCTGCCGGGGGGAATGGACCCCGATGACGTGATCCGTGAGGCGCCCGATCAGTGGTCGAGACTGGTCGAGGAGGCACTC
>SKLM01000433.1 GCA_007123205.1 Thermoflexales bacterium | reverse complement strand
GCAACGCATACGGGGATGGTCCGTGGAGTGAGGTCAGATCCGTGGTGTCTGTGTCTGGCGACTTCTACGACGACTTCACCGACCCGGCCAGCGGCTGGCTCACCCACCAGGCGAGGTGGGGGCTGGTCGGCTGCGACATTGGCGGCCTGCAGCAGAACCCCGACTACAAGTACAGCCTTTTCTATGAAGGCGGAAGATACAAGGTTAACATCCCCCTGGACTGCCGGGCCGGAGGTAGGCACGGCGACACACGGCATATATACCCGGTGGTCTTTCCGCCGGAGACGGTGCGCCCTACCAGCAAGACTTGTATGGAGGTCAGGGGATCGTTCGAGCGGTATGTAACGTACTGGTCTTTCTTCGGACTGGTCTTCGCGGCCAGCGAGGATAAAAGCACGGTCTACTCCCTGGAGGTGAACGACCTCGGTGATTGGGCCGTTCTGAGGCGAACCGGCTACGACTTCCCCGGCCCGAACCATCCCTGGGAGAATGAGGTGCGCCACTTGCTGGTCGGCTACACTGGGGGCCGTCGGTGGCCCGCCCGTCCTGCCTTTGAGGCGAATACGCTCAGGGCGGAGGTGGAGGGGAACCAGGTAAAGCTGTTCATCAACGGTCATATGATCTACCAGTTCTCGCATCCGGAGATCGGTTCTCTCAACCGCGTTGGGGTCATCGGAGGCAACTGGGAGATCACACCGACACAGCTCGGCTTCGACTACTTCTACATTGATGAGGGCTGCGACAGCTTCTAGGTTCTGACTATTGCATCGGGAAGGCGGGGCTCAGCCGCTCTGAGCCCCGCCTTCCCGGCGGGGATACAGGGGTGGGCCTGCCTCCGTCTCCTGCCATCTGGACAGGTCTGGCATAGGATTGGGCTGCAGCGTACACCCCATCGGGCGAGGCGTCCAAACGGCCACCTTACTCGGGGCTCCCTGGCGGACTCGGGTAGCCGCGCGGGCCCGAACCCTCGCACGATCAAGGCTGAGACTGCTTTCTGGACGTCACTGGCACGGTCTGTCGTACGTGGGTTGTCTCTTGAGGGGGCGTCCTGACTCGGATGGAAATTACTGCTGACCACACTCGCCAACGTGGGTGTCCCCCGCTGTTGGCGTTCTACATACTCTGCGATGATGCTAGACCGCCGGTAGGTCCTGGCGGCAAGCCGAGGTCAGCCCACATGATGTTGGGCGTGGTACTAGTCAAGGGGGAGGCGTGAAGGGGATCCGTGTGCGCCTGATGCACAAGGTGCGGTCGTTGAGTCCCCATATGTGGCCCGCTGCAGTTCTGGGCTTGCTCTGCCTGGCCTTCCTCTGGGATGCGTTTGGTCTGTCTGCAGGCCGGATCCTTGGAGGTGCCGACCTGTCGAATCTCTTCTGGCATTGGAGCCAGTTCGCAGTCTCGTCGATCCGGCAAGGCCAGTTCCCTTTGTGGAACCCGTACCTGTTTTCTGGTGTCCCCTTCGTGGGCAATCCCCAACCAGCTCTCTTCTACCCCCCGACATGGCTGGCCCTTGTGGTGCCCGTCAACACGGCCCTGGGCTTGATCGTCGTCCTCCACGTGTGGATCGCCGGCATGGGGATGTATGGGTGGATGCAGTCGGAAGGCGCGTCGAGGATCGGGGCGCTCTTCTCGGGCGTCGTATTCGCGTTCAGCGGTTACTTCGCTGTGCGTATATGGGCCGGGCATCTGGGTGTACTTGCCACTGGATCCTGGCTTCCTCTGTTGCTGTGGATATACCGCCGCGTGGACAGGCAGGAGCGATGGGCCCCAGCGGTCGCCGGGGGGCTGCCAGTTGGCCTATCGATTCTGGCAGGACACACAGCGTCGTTCGTCTATGTGGCGTTGACGCTGGTTGTCTACGGCGCTTTCTGTGCCTGGAGGGCATGGCGGAAGACACAGTTATGGCGAGCGGTTCTGGATCGCCTGCTCCTGGCCGGTGTGATGCTGGTGGTTGGGCTGGCTGTGGCGGCGGTGCAGCTCCTGCCCACAGCTGAGTTGTTGATGCACTCGACCCGTCAGGCTGGAGCCGACTATGGGTTCGCGGCCCGCTTCTCCTGGCCGCCCGGGTACCTGTTGACCCTGTTGGTCCCAAACTTCTTTGGCGAACCGACGCATACGGGTTACTGGGGCGACGGAGTCTACGAGGAGTTGATCTTCTACGTGGGGGTGCTGCCGCTGCTGCTGGTCATCGCGAGCTTTCGGATCAAGCACCGGCTGAAAGAGTTCTTACTTCTGCTCGCCCTGGTAGCCCTGATGCTGGCCTTCGGAAGCTATGGGGTGCTGCACCGTCTGTTCTACCGATTCTTGCCGCTGTTCGGAGCGATGCGGGCGCCAGCTCGCGCCGGGTATCTCTTCACCCTATCCGCCTCCGCACTGGCCGGGTTGACGCTGACCGCGCTTCAGGGGGCCGGCCGAACCGATCGAGTCAGGCTGCTAGGACCGTTCCGATGGTCATCAGCCCTGGCTGTGGCCGGCTTTGCCCTCGTGTTGGTCCTGGTGGGCTTTGCGGCGTTCGCACTAGGGCGTGAATCGACTCCGGCAGCCGGTCGGCTGTGGCATCAAGCCAATCAGACCACGCTCTTTCTCGTCTTCTTCCTACTGTCCGTCGGCCTCCTGATATCGTGGAAGGATGCGGGGTCCAGTCTGGCCCATTTCGGCCCGTTGGCGCTGGCTCTCGTGCTGTTGGACCTGTGGACGTTTGGCAGCCCGATGCTGGAGGTGCGGGAGGTTGATGCTGGTTCCTACTGGGGCGTTGTGGCGCAGGCAGTCGCAGATCCCGATACCGCTCGAGTGGTTCCCTGGGGGCTGAGTGAATTTGAGCAGAACGGTGGCATGGCTTTCGGCTTGCGTACTGTGTTTGGATACGACCCACTGGTCATCCAGCGTTACGAGAGCTTCATCACGTCGCGGCCGGACCCCCGTGCTCGGACCTACGATCTGCTGGGCGCGCGGTATCTGGTGACAACGGCGCCATGGGAGTCGCCGGGAGGACTCGATGAACCCGAGCTCTTGCTGGAGCAAGCAGGGGTCTACATCTACGAGCGAGCACGTTGGCTCCCGCCAGCCTGGGTCGTCCCTCACACAGAGGTGATGGATGGACCTGCGACGCTGCGGCACATCCATGACCCTAGCTTCGATCCGCGGGAGACGGCGCTGATGGAGGAACCCACTCTGTGCACCGGCTCGGGCGGCGATGTAGAGATCACCCACTACGACGCAAACTATATCGAGGCCCGAACAGAAGGAGGCGGTGGTCTGCTTGTGCTGAGCGAGATCCATTACCCAGGGTGGACGGCCAAGGTTGACGACCAGGACGCAGAGCTACTTCGAGCTAACTACCTTCTGCGGTCCGTGTGTGTTCCACCAGGCACACAACGGGTCATTTTCCGATACGATCCGCCGCTCTTGAAGTGGGGACTGGTCGTGACTGCCTTGGGATTGTTGTCGGTGACAGCTGCTGCCATCTGGGCTTCCGCCGACAGACGGGACGAGCGTGGAGAGTAGTCGCGAACCTCAAGTGCCCCGGTGCCGGACGCTGCGATGGCTGACTGACCTTGTGTCAGCCGCAGGGGACCGGTTCTTTCTGGCGCTACTGCTGACCGCCTACGTCGCGTTGGCCCTGGGTTACAGCGTGGTCACGCCGATCTATGAGCCGACGGACGAGATTCGCCACGTCCGGTACGTGCGGCATCTGAGCGTCTATGGTGGTCTGCCCGTGCAGTCCGGGGAGGGGCCGCGGGCCCAGAGCCACCATCCCCCACTCTACTACGCGCTGGGCGCGCTGGTGAGCGGGCGGGTGCCCGTCGAGCAAGACGTCTATTGCGAGCCGCTTCGCAACCCCCACTGGACGGACCGGCACGATGAGGTCAGCGTCGACAACAAGAACCAGTACCTGATCACCGGGCCTGAGCGGTTTCGCTTCACGGGCATCGGCCTGGTCGTCTACCTGGT
>SKLM01000290.1 GCA_007123205.1 Thermoflexales bacterium | reverse complement strand
GTTGGAACGTCGTTGTGGTGTCGGAGAGGGGATACGCTAATCGGCTACCTCTGATGGAGTTCCCCGTGCAAGGTCGCAACACCCAGGGTGTCCAGTGCTTGCGGGAGACCAAGTCGGGGGGTAAACTGAGTGATGTGGCCGTTGGGAAGCCGGGCGATGCGGTGGACGTCTACCTCGAGGATGGTAGGCGTTTCCACCTGGATGACCTATCCTTGATCACGTCGATGAGCCGCGGATCGCGCGGCAGGCAGTTAGTCGCAACGGACGGGTCGCGGGTTGTTCGCGTGGTCGTGCTCTCGTGACGTGGCGGTTGTTGGATCTGAAGGCGGAGGCGGCGTGGCTGCCTCCGTGCATATAGGGGGGTGGTGGTGCCGACTAACAGCAAGGACAGGAAGCGCAGGCATGGTGCTCTCTACTTGATAGCTCTGGGAGGGATCAGCATCGTCATTGTCGCCGGCGTGATGGCGTTGCAGCCTGCCCCCACGCCTCTGGACTGGATCATCCGAGCCACCGCCATGCTGGGGTTTCTGGCCGTCTTTCTGACAGCGATCTCCGCAGTCTTCATGCGGGAGCTGTATCAGCTTCTGGGGCGTCCCTTCATCCGGGTTCATCACGTCGTTGCTGTCGCCGGTCTGGTGCTTGTCACACTCCATCCTGTGGGCGTGGCGATTCGGAGCTCAAGCCTGCGGGTCTTTCTCCCCGATTTCTCCTCTGTGGACGCGTTTCTGAGTCTGGGCGGTCGTCCTGCTTGGTACCTGATCGGACTGGCGTCGTTAGCCGCGCTGTTTCGGACCAGGATCAAGCAGAGCTGGCGCGCGATCCACTACCTGAACTATGTAGCCTTCTTCCTCGCCACCGCCCACGCGCTGATGATTGGCCCCGATTTCGGATCTCTGGCCATGAGGGGAGTAGCCGCTCTGATGGCCTTGGCGCTGGTGGGCGTCTTCGTTCACAAGCGGCTGAAGCGGTGGCGGCTGACGCGCCGGCGCTAGCTGGCGAGGGAGGTCGATATCTATGACGGCCGAAGACAAGAACTGCACTCGAGACGAGTCGCGCCGGTGGTCGTTTCGGGGCTATGAGCTAGATCCCGCGAATTTCACCTCAGCGATGGTCCATCTGTACCGCGGTGAGATACAGCGCGCCAACACGTGGCGCACCCGGCTCGACGCGACCACCAATTGGGCCGTGATCACCGTCGCTGGCGCTCTGACCTTCGTGTTTGCTGAGCCGACCAATCCGCACTTCGTGTTCGGTCTCGTCCTCTTGTTGCTGCTGGTGTTCCTGACGATCGAGGCTCGGCGCTATCGATACTACGTGCTGTGGGCATACCGGGTCCATCTTATGGAGACGGACTTCCTGGCGCCGATCTTCGTACCGCCCTTCCAGCCTTCCGCGGACTGGGCCGGGAAGCTGGCGCAGACCTTGAGCGAACCGTCATTTCCCATCAAGCTCTGGCAAGCCGTGGCGCGGCGCTTTCGGCGTAACTACATCTGGCTCATGTCATTGCTGGTGCTGAGCTGGGTGTTGAAACTGGTGATGCACCCGACGCGCACGGGCAGTATTACCACAGTTGTGGAGCGGGCCACGGTGGGCCCGATTCGCGGGCAGGCGGTGGTACTCGGGGCCGCGCTGCTCTACACCGGCCTGTTTGCCCTTATGATAGTCGACAGGCTGTCACGTTCCTGGTTCCCGGCTCCGGAGTTCCTGCGGCGGGTGACCAGGCCCTTCGTGCCCCGGCCTCGGCGTGAGGAGCGCCTGGCCGTGATCGTCACCACCGAAGGACAGGCGGTGGCGGGGCGGATCCTGAGGGAGCTCCAGCGCGGGGTCACCGCCCTGGAGGGTAGAGGGATGTACACCGGGGATCGGTGGGACGTCCTGCTCTCCGCTGTGACCGACGTGCAGGTCTCGCATCTCAAAGCCATTGTCCACGAGATCGACGCCCACGCCTTCGTCGTCGTTAGCATGACAGCCGAGATCCGGGGTGGGGGGTTTACACCTTTCGAGCCGCCCAGCTGAGGGATAGTCGATCCAACGGAGGCGGGGACTATGACTACAACCGCCGTCGGTCATACTCAAGAGCGGAGGAAGCGCAGCGGCTGGAGCGCCGAGAATGCTCGCTCAGGCTGAACTGAACGAGTCACGCGCTGGCGCTCGTCCGTCGTCCAGGGAGCTCTGATTGCCCAGGTGCAGTGGGAGTGCTACGACGGTACGGGAGCGCGGGATGCGCCCGTCAGTGCTCCTGCGATGTGTTGTGGAAGTCTACGAAGTAGGTGGCGCAAGCCTCGTCGAGCAGCTCTCGGGTTAGCGTGACGGGCCGTCCCGAGTAGCTAGCTATGTCCTGGACTTGCTGCACAATGTCCCGTGGATGACAGCGACGCCTGGGGCGACCGGCTTTGAGGTAGTGCTCCGTGATCAAGTAACGCAGGGCTTGTTCATCATACGGGATCTGCTCGTGCTCGCAGACGTGGCGGAATATGTCGCGATACTCATCCCACGTTGGATCACCAATCTCGATCTTGTGACGGATGCGCCGGAGAAAGGCTTCATCGACCAGGTCCTTGGGCTCCAAGTTCGTGGCGAAGATGATGAGCGTTTCGAAGGGGATCTGGATCTTGCGCCCGGTATGAAGGGTCAGGTAATCGGTCCGTTTTTCGAGAGGCACGATCCAGCGGTTCAGGAGATCTCGAGGCCGCACCTGCTGCCGACCGAAGTCATCGATGAGCAGCATACCGCCGTTGGCCTTCATCTGGAGTGGGGCTTCATAGTACCGGCGGGTCCGCTCATAGATGAGGTCGAGTTGTGTCAGCGTCATCTCGCCGCCCACGGCAATGAAAGGGCGTCGGATGCGAACCCATCTTTGGTCTTGCCTCCGGGTGTCCACCAGCGCGTCTTCAGCAGGGACATGGTTCGCGCGGTCGAAGACTGTCACCACTTCGCGACCGGTTACCACAGCGTAGGGAATGTAGAGGCTGCCCTGCATGATCAGGTCGCCTATGGCTTCGCTAATGGCGGTCTTCCCGTCCCCTGACGGGCCGTAGAGGAAGATGGCACGGCGGGAGTTGATGGCCGCCCCGAGGTGCATGATCGTCCCTCCATCGACCAGGAGGTGCGACAGAGCCGCCGTGAGCCCATCGCGCCGCGCGATCCGTCTTGCCGATCGCTGGCAACGCATAGCCTCGTCATATTCGGCGAGCGGGACGGGTGCTGGGCCGACATACTGGCTGCGGTTCAGGGCTTCGCGGGCAGCGGAGACCCCCCGATCCGTTAGGTGATAGTGGTAAGCGGCGCGGCCGAGGCCGACTTGTCCTCCGGCACCAGTGGTGGAGCCTCTGACCTCACAGAGCTGCTCCCGCTTCAGTGAGGCGAGCACAGCGTCCACCACGCCCGCGTGAGGGAGCTGCATACGCTCAGCCAACCGATATCCCAGCATATCCCCTTCGTGGTAGAGGTTCTTCAGGGCCAATTCGCAGAGAAACCTGTGATCTAGACCGGTGTCGGTGATCGAAACCGGGGCGGTGGGCAAAAACGCTGGGCAGTGCTCGGTCATCTCCAGGTCCTTGTCATACGGGTGAGGCCGAAGCCTCGCAGCGCTCGGATCGGCTCTCCGGCCCTAGTAAGCCCCGATATCGCGGAGTCGGTCATCGTCTATCCCGAAATGGTGGGCGATCTCGTGTCGGACGACGCGGCGGACGAGATCGCGGGTCTCCTCGGCAGTGCGGGTGCGCAGCTCGATGGGACGGCGGTATATCGTGATCTTGTCGGGCAGGACCAGGCCGTAGCCGCGACCGCGTTTCGTCTGGGGTACCCCATGGTAGAAGCCGAGGAGCTGCATCGGATGCCGAACCCCGGCCTGCTTCAGCGTGCTCGGTTCGGGCCAATTGACGATCACAACCTCAACATTGTCCAGCTTCTCACGAATGTCGCCGGGAAGGTCCTCGAGTGCCTCGGCGACCAACTG
>SKLM01000077.1 GCA_007123205.1 Thermoflexales bacterium | reverse complement strand
TACATCACGGGACAGCGCGTGGGCGCGGAGCGGGCCGAGCGGTTGGCCAAGCGGTTTGAGAGAATGGGTATGACGCCAGGGCGGTTCCGCGTCGAGTGGATCAGCGCCGCCGAGGGCGACAAGTACGCGCGGGTGATCAACGAGATGCAGGAAGTGCTGGACTCGATCCCCAGGGAAGAGCTGCTGGCGGAGATCGAGGAGTTCCGGCCCGAGATGACCAAGAGATCCCGCCGCATGCGCGAGGTGCCCCAGATCGACGAGGCCTTGGAGTTCGCCGATAGGATTGCCGAGCTGCACAGGGCAGCCGAGCCAGAACCGGCGTAGGGCCGTCCGGTGCCCAGCGGCAGATCTTCTTTTCTGGTGACTTGACGGTAGGAGAAAGCTCAATGGCAGATCACATCTCTCAAACTCAAAGCTTCGCTGACCAGGTTCGAGCCATTCCCGGGGGCGAACACCTGGAGATGTGCTATTCATGCGGCACGTGCGTCAGTAAGTGCATGATCCAACAGAAGGTGGAGCCCGAGTACAACCCCCGTCGCTTGCTCCATATGGTGATCATGGACATGGAGCGCCAGGCCTTTGAGAGCCCCACGACCTGGCTCTGCTCCGCCTGCGATCTCTGTTACCCGGCGTGCCCGCAGGAGATCCATATCTCGGGGGTGATCGGCGCGGTCAAGGACCTGGCGGTTCGGGCTGGCTACGAGTCGCCCCTGGATACCGTGTCGGTAGAGGAATCGCGGTGCTCTGGCTGTGGCATCTGCGTCATGACCTGCCCCTACGAGGCCCCCCACCTGATCGAGAAGCAGTTGGACGGGGAGCTGGATCGCCTCTCGGAGGTGGATGCAAACCTCTGCATGGGCTGTGGCATCTGCGTGGCCGCCTGCCCGATGGGCGCGATCTCTCGACCCGGCGTCAGTAACGAGGAGCTAAGGGAGCAGCTAAGGGTTCCCGCCTCAGACGGCGCCCCGCGGATGGTGGTCTTCGTCTGCGACTGGTCCTTGCGGGCCGACGCGGACGTCACCCTGCTGGAGAGCTACGCCCAGAACGTTCACATCATACACATTCCCTGCACCGGCCGCATCGACCCGGAGATGGCACTGCTGTCCCTGCGCGCGGGAATCGACGGCGTGCTGGTCTGCGGATGCGCCCCCGGCGAGTGTCACTACAAACGTGGCACGGTGGTCAGCAGCTGCAAGATCGGGCTGCTCGATCGGATGCTGGGCCAGATGCAGATGGGTAACGGCCGCGGCTTGGCTTCGCACCCTGTGCGGTTCGTCCAGATCGGTACACAGGACCGGGGCCGCATCCGCCGGGAGGTAGACACCATGCTGGAGCATCTGGTGCATTCGAAGGAGGCACAGTAATGGCAGAAGCGAAACCCAAGCTCGCGCTCTATTGGGCCGCCAGTTGCGGCGGGTGCGAGATCACCGTCACCGAGCTCGGCATGCGACTGGTATCGCTCGCCCAGCTCGTGGACATCGTCTTCTGGCCCTGCTTGATGGATTTCAAGTACAGCGACGTTGAGGCCATGGAGGATGGGGAGATCGACGTCTGCTTCTTCAACGGGGCGATCCGCACCAGCGAGAACGAGGAGATGGCCCACCTCCTGCGGGACAAGTCGAGGATACTGGTGGCCTTCGGGTCGTGCGCTACCGAGGGCTGCATCCCCGGGCTGGCCAATCTCTTTGATGCCGAGTCGATCCTGGCGCGCGTCTACGACACCGCCCCTTCGGTCGATGATTCGCGAGGAACACGCCCCATCACGTCCTTCACGGTTCCAGAGGGGATCATCGAGATACCGACCTTCTACGAACAGGTCTTCACCCTGGCCCAGACCGTGGAAGTGGACTACTTCGCGCCAGGGTGTCCGCCCGTCGTCGACCAGGTGTGGAACATCTTCCAGACCTTTCTCAGTGGGGAGTTGCCCGAGAGAGGCGCCATCATCGGCGTGGATCCGAAGACCAACTGCGATGTCTGCCCCCGTGAGAAGGGGGAGAGTGGATACCGCGTCAGGGAGTGGAGACGTCCTCACACGGTGGCGCTCGATCCTGACCGCTGCTTCCTGACCCAGGAGGTGATCTGCTGTGGGCCGGCGACCCGGGCCGGATGTGGCCTGCCCTGCATCAGCGGCAACATGCCGTGCCGTGGCTGCTACGGGCCCCCGGAGGGAGTGATCGACCAGGGAGCGAAGCTGCTCAGCGCCATCGGCGCTCTGGTCGACACCGACGAGCCGGAGACTCTGTCTCAGATCATGGATACCATTGTCGATCCAGCAGGGCTCAGTTACCGGTTTGGGCTGGCCAACTCCCTCTTGAGTGAGATCAAGTACGGAGCGCGGGTCCGGGAGGACGAGGTATGAGCAAGAGAATTAGCATCGATCCGATCACACGCCTGGAGGGTCACGGCCGAATCGACCTGTTCCTTAACGACGACGGAGACCTGGCGAATGCCTACCTCGTCGTCCCCGAGCTGAGGGGATTCGAGAAGTTCTGCGAGGGCCGGCCTGTGGAGGAGATGCCGCGCATCACCCAGCGCATATGTGGTGTCTGTCCCCTGGCCCACCATATGGCCGCGGTCAAGGCAGGCGATGCGGTCTACCACGTCGATCCCCCGCCGGCCGCCAAGAAGCTGCGCGAGTTGCTGTATGCCTCCTTCTTCGTGGCCGATCACGCCACCCACTTCTATGCCCTGGCGGCGCCCGATTTCGTCGTGGGGCCCGACGCGCCGAAGGCCCAGCGCAATCTGCTGGGGCTGATCCAGACGGTCGGTCACGATACCGGCTCGCGCGTGGTCCAGCTGCTGCAGGACAACCACGAAGTCGCGGCTATCATCGCCGGCCGGTACATCCACTCTGCCAGCTGCCTCATCGGCGGGATGAGCAAGTCGATCACGGACGAGGAGCGAGAGCGTATCCTCGAGATCGCGCGGCGTTCAGTGGAGACAGCCCAGTTCTCCCTTCAGCTCTTCGATCAGGTGGTGCTTCAGAACCAGGCCTACGTCGACATGATTCTGAGTGACGCCTATGCCCACCGGACCTACTACATGGGCATGGTCGACGACGACAACCGGATCAACTTCTACGACGGAAAGGTGCGGGTCGTCGATCCCAATGGGTCGGAGTTGCTCAAGTATAGTCCCGAGGAGTATCTGGACGTCGTTGCCGAGCACATCGAGCCGTGGACGTACCTGAAATTCCCCTATCTCAAGAAGGTAGGATGGAAGGGATTCGTCGACGGAGCCGATAGCGGGGTCTACCGGGCCACGCCGCTCAGCCGTCTCAACGCCGCCGACGGGATGGCCACTCCGCGAGCCCAGGCCGAGTACGAGCGCTTCTACGACACACTGGGCGGCAAGCCGGTCCACGCTACGTTGGCTACCCACTGGGCGCGGTTGGTTGAACTGCTGTACGCTGCGGAGCGCGCGCTTGAGCTGGCTCAGGATCCGGAGATCACCAGCGACGACTTCCGGACCATCCCTACCGAGACCCCGGACGAGGGCGTGGGCATCGTCGAAGCCCCGCGGGGCACCCTGACCCATCACTACGTCACCGACGACAACGGCCTGCTCCAACAGGTCAACCTGATCGTCGGCACCACCAACAACTACGCAGCCATGAGTATGTCGGTCAAGAGAGCGGCCGAGGATCTGATCCGAGCCGGCCGACTGGTGGACGACGGCGTCCTGAACAGGATCGAGATGGCGTTTCGGGCCTACGATCCCTGCCTGGGATGCGCGACCCATACGTTGCCCGGCGACATGCCGATGATTGTGCGGCTCTACAACCACGAGCGGGAACTGGTGCAGGAGATCCGTCGAGACTAGGAGAGGGTATGGCCAGGCGAGGAATGACCAAGAAGCTCACCACTGAACACGAGATCACGCTGGAGCGCCCGATGGTGACGCGCCATTATGTGATGACGTGGGACCTGGAGCGGTGCGTCGGCTGTCAGATAGGACCGCTAGTCTGC
>SKLM01000367.1 GCA_007123205.1 Thermoflexales bacterium | reverse complement strand
CGATGACGAAGGTGATGACCCTGGAGTACCCTGAAGACCTTGCATCGGCCGTGCAGACGACCCCGGAGGAGTTTGAAGCTCAGGTTCGTCTGATGGCTGCTCTGAAGATGTTCGAGTTGGGCAAACTCTCCTCCGGCAAGGCCGCGGAGTTGGCCGGCCTGTCACGCGTGGAGTTCTTCGAGATGTGTGGCCGCTATCGGGTTCCCGTCTTCAACTACCCGCCCGAGGAGCTGGAGGCCGAGCTGGAGGCCGACTTGGAAGCGGCGCGAAAGGCGTCGTCGTGACCGTCGTCAGTGACACCGGGCCGCTGATCGCACTGGCCAAAGCGAACCAGCTTCGCCTGCTGGAGCAGTTGTTCGGACAGATTCACGTTCCCCCCGCTGTTCGCCGGGGGTTGTTGGCCAAGAGTGGGCCGGAGGCACCCCGTTTGGACGATGCGTTGGCCCACTTCATCGCAGTTGCGCCGGTTGCTCAGCTTCCACCGGAAGTTGAGGTGGCTACCTCGGGGCTTGACGCCGGCGAACAGGAGGCCGTTGCCCTGGCCTATGAGCGCAAGACGCTGTTGGTAATTGACGACTTCCTGGGGCGCGTTGCTGCCCGGCGTCTGGGTCTGAGCATCACCGGGGTAGTCGGGCTACTCATTCGGGCGAAGGAAGCAGCGCTCGTTCCGGCTGTGTGCCCTTTGTTAGGCGAGCTTCGTCGGCAGGGGTACTGGCTGTCCGATGAACTGCTTGATGCAGCGGCCAAACTGGCGGGAGAAGACTGAGCGCGCAGATGGTTCCGGGCCACGGACCAGGCCATTCTGGCACAACAGTGTCTCGAATCGACCAAGTGTGGAGGATCTGAAATGACTGCCAACTACCTGACCCTCAGAGCGCGGCCGCACTCCATTGTGCCGCCCACCAGCTTCCCTTTGCCTTGATGGTCGCCGTTCCTCAACAGCGTCGCCCTATTGCGCTGGGCCTTGCGCAGATAGATTTCGTCCCACTCCGGCGGTCCAAGCTCTCCCGCTCTCACAGGATGACCTATCGAGAAGCGCGCCTCAACGCCTCTGACCGTGAAAAGACCGTCTTGGACTGTCTGGAACGGTTAGATCTCTGCGGCGGTGTATTGAGGTCGCTCGCACCATCAGTGTGCTTGTCGAGGAGATCGCGTCCCTTCCTCGCCGATAGTCGCTATCTCAAAGGCGGCGCCGCCCTGAACAAGTTCTACATCCCCATAGTGCTTCACACCTCTACCGCGCCAAGAAGATTTTTCACTATCCGACGTTCTTCACCAACGTCGAGCAGAAGATAGCCAAGCGCCGCTTCCGTGACGACGTGCGGGGCCTGATACGCACCGGCAGCTCGTTGGACTGTTCGGCTGCGTACGAGAGAGTGCTGGATGCCTGTGTCCTCTTGGACGACCTGGATGATCGAGATCGGCTCTTCCTGGATCTGACCAGGGTCCTGCTGCGTCAGCCCTATCCCGACACCACCGTGGAGTTCATCAAAGACGTAGAACACCCCCTCCCCGCTTCGTCCCGCCCCCTTTCACCCCTCTTCCCGACACACCTCCCCCCCGTCATTCCGACCTTATCCCGAGGCACGTCGAGCGACCTCAGCGAAGCGAAGTCGCCTGTGGTGCCAGCAGTGCCTGTGGTGAGCGCAGCCGAACCAACCGCAGCCGAACCATGCACCCTCTTGCCGTCTTTGCGCCTTTGCGTCTTTGCGAGACCCCCTATCCCCCCTCCGGACTAGAACGCCCCAACCTTCCAACCCTCCACCCCTCCGTGCCGACAACCCTCGCCCAACTATTCTGCGTTGTCCTTTCCCGTCCCCTGTGCTATCATTCTGGGCAGTACTATCGTGGCCGGGAGCATCCTATCACACGGGAGCAAATGACGCCTTGATCGCAGTCAGATACGTGGGGCTCGATGGCGCCGATCAGGCGACGGGCACCGTCGTCGTCATCGACGTCCTTCGAGCGTTCACCACGGCCACCTTCGCCTTCGCTGCCGGTGCCGAGGCGATCACGGTCGTCTCAAGAGTCGAAGAGGCTTTCGCCCTGCGGGAGGACAACCCGGATTGGCTCATTATGGGCGAGGTGGATGGTCTGCCGGTCGAGGGATTCGATCTGGATAACTCCCCCTCTGCCCTCATCGGTCGGGATCTGACAGGGCGTAGACTGATCCAGCGCACCAGCGCTGGCACCCAGGGTGTGGTGCGCAGCGGCCGGGCCACCCATCTCCTCGCTGCCAGCCTCACCTGTGCGCGGGCCACAGTTCGGGCTATCCACTCGCTTGGCTCTCAGCACGTGTCTATGGTGATTACCGGCTCTAATGCCGACGGCTTCGGCGATGAGGACTTGGCCTGCGCCGACTATCTGAAGGCCCTCATCCACGGCGAGGTGCCCGACGATGAGCGCGCAGTCCAGCGTGTGATCCGGTCGAAGGACGCGCAGAGGTTCAGAGACCCGCAGCAACCCCAGTTCTCACCTGCTGATCTCGACTGCGCCGTGGATGTCGATCGCTTTGCCTTCGCCATGCCGCTGCAACGGGAGGGAACCCGGTTTGTCATGAAGCCGGTGTCTGTTGCAGCCAGCCGGCGGGACACCGGCCCTGACGGTGAGCTATGAGCAGCATCCGGTTGCCCAGCGCGGCTCGTCATCCTTGCTCGCCGCGTATACCAAGCATGGGGGCACGAAATAGGAGAACACACCTCAGTCGTGTACTGCGCCGATCTGCCTTGATTCGACGCGCATCGACCACGGAGGGGTATGCACTGGTTCCGTGGACGCGCCTCCCTGTAGCCGCAGGGTTGGGTCCTCCAGAGGGTCACCCCCCTGGGTGGAGGAGCTGAGATCGCGTGGATAAGCCCAAACCGCCCGAGCGTATGGCCGACTTCTTCGATGCCAGGTCGGACGGGTACGACGAGCATATGCGGAGCTCGGTCTCGGACTTCGATACCTTCTACCAGTCCATCGCGAGGATCGTATCGCCAACGGATCAGCCCGTCAAGATCTTGGACATCGGCTGCGGCACCGGCTTGGAGCTTGATGCCATCTTCAAGAGAGCACCCCAGGCCCGGATCACCGCCATCGATCTTTCCAGAGGGATGCTCAGGGAGCTGAGGACGAGATTCTCGGAACGCTTGGATCAGATCACCCTCGTCACCGGGTCGTACCTGCACATCCCGTTGGGGGAGGCGGTCTACGAATATGCCGTGTCCGTGATGACGCTCCATCACCTCCTGCCGCGGACTAAGCACCGGCTCTACAGGAGGGTTAAAGAGGCTCTGAAGCCAGGGGGTACCTTCATCCACGCGGACTGGGTGGTTTCTGTTTCGGAGGAGTGTCGCTATCGTCTGCACTACCGGGAGATGACGCGAGCCACGCAGAGTTGTGAGGACGGCTGCTACCATATCGATATGCCCCTTGCGGCGGCGTCCGAGAAGGAGCTACTGCTTGAGGCCGGCTTCTCTTCCGTAGAGGAAGCCTGGCGGTCGGAGGGGACCGTTGTGTTCGCTGCCCGCCCGTGAGCGCTCTCCACGATGCCCCACGGCGGCCTCAGCCTGAAAGGAAGACCTGATGGATCGATCATCCGACCTCTTGCGGGATCTGGGAATCGACGAGGAGGTCATCAGCCGCGAGACGCTCGAGGCCGTCATCTTCCTTGCTGTTGAGATCGCCCGCGAGGGGCGGGAGGGCCGCAACATCGGCACCATGTTCGTCGTATCCGACGCTGAGGCTACCCTGACCCAGTCGAAATCCTTGATTCTCGATCCTCTATGGCACCATCCCGAAGGCGCGAAGCATGTCAACGACCCGAACCTGCGGGAGACGGTCAAGGAGTTGGCGCAATTGGATGGAGCCTTCATCGTGTCGGACGATGGCGTCGTGTTGTCGGCCTGCCGGTACATCAACGCCAGCTCGGAGGGGATCGAGCTGCCCCTCGGACTGGGGAGCCGGCACATGGCCGGGGCCTCGATCTCCAGGGCGACCGGGGCTGTGGCGGTTGTCGTCTCCGAATCGGCCTTGGTGCGGGTCTTCGTTGATGGGGAGTTGGTCGCCGAGATCCTTCCCGAGCTCTGGCTGCTCAGGGAGCGCAGCCTTCATGTCGAGAGACCCTACTCATTGCGCAGCGACGCCCATATGACCGTGGCTACCCGAGCCGACCGAGACGAAACGGAATAGCGATGCCCACGAACCTTCCCCCCGATTACTTCAAGATCGAGGAGGCCTTCAGGAAGGCGACCTCCAACGAGGAGAAGATTGCCCTTCTGAAGGAGATGATGTCCGTCGTGCCCAAGCATAAGGGCACGGATAGGCTCCGCGCAGACCTGCGTAGGAAGCTTGCTTCCCTCAAGCGAGGTCCCAAAGGGCGCAAGGCGGTCGCTCAGCACCGATCTCCTTTCAACATTGACCGGGAGGGTGCTGGACAGGTGCCCGTGGTAGGCCCGCCCAATACAGGTAAGTCGGCCTTGGTGAGGGCCCTCACCAACGCCACCCCCGAGGTCGCACCCTACCCGTTCACGACCTGGACCCCTACCCCCGGCATGATGCGCTTCGAAAACGTGCAGATACAGTTGATCGACACGCCCCCCCTCAACGAGGATCACGTTGAACCCGAGCTGCTGAGTCTGATTCGGAGGGCTGATGTCGTCCTCCTGGTGATCGATTTGCAGGGTTACCCGATTCAGGAGTTTGAGGACGCCGTCGGTTTCCTTGAACAGTATCGCATCGCCCCTTCCTATCGGATGGAGGAATATGGGGGGGAGCGAGGGTGGAGCTTCAAACCCTTCCTGATCCTGGCCAACAAGAGCGACGACCCTCAGGACGACGAGGATGCTGAGGTGTTGCAGGAGCTACTGGGCGACGAGTGGCCCGTGCTGCCGGTGTCGGCCGAGACCGGCCGGAACCTGAACCGGCTGAAGCGCGCTGTATTCGATCTGCTCCAGATCATCAGAGTCTACTCGAAGCCCCCTGGCCAGGAGCCCGATATGAGCGCCCCCTTCGTGATGGCGAAAGGCGGGACGGTGCAGGATTTTGCCGCGAAAGTACATAAAGAACTCGCCCAAGCCCTGAAGACAGCCCGCGTTTGGGGGGAGCACGTCTACGACGGACAGATGGTGGGCCGAGACCACGTGCTCTACGACGGCGATGTGGTCGAGCTGCGTACCTGAGAACGGGAATCCGAACGCCATCCAGGGCTGACGTTCCCCGTCGTGCGCCCGCTCATCGTTCAAGCCCCCTCGATAAGCCCCTCCTTCTCCTCTCGGATTCGCTCCACTTCCCGCGCCACCTGGGTGCGCTTCCGTTGGAGGGTGTTGACCGCTGCCCGGACCGACCCTCGCATCTCGACCGTTCTGTCCAGCGAGCGGTTGATCTTCTGCTGAACCACCCAATCCGCGATCAGGCCGTCGAAGAAATAGTCGGCGAAAGTGGCGAAAGCTCCGATCTCGATATCCAGACCCTCTGCCGGTCCCAGGTTGACGACCTCCCTGCGGAAGCGCCGCAGATGCTGTTGAGCCGCGTGGATCCAGCGCCTCGCTTCGTCTACCCGGCCGTGCTTTACGGCCGTCGTGATCAGCCCGCCGCCCAGGAGATCGACCGTGCCCCAGTTCCTGGCGCCCTTGAGAGCGTCTATCGCGCTGTCCAGGCTGCTCACTACTCCCAACCCGGCGTTGATGGCTCCCTGGACCTCGTGTAGATCTGACCGCGCGTCGGCGTATGCCTCCGAAAGCTCCAGCACTTTGGTTGCATCTTTGCCTTCAGTCTCGAGCAACACCACCTTCTTGCGGGAAAGCAGTGCCCGGTAGCGATCCTCGATGCTGCTCAGTTGTTCCGCCTGGTGCTCGAGCTCGGCGACCTCTCGCTCCAGTACTGTGATAGCCTCTTTGCATTCCTCATAACTGAGCTCGGCAGCCAGAAGGGCCGCGAGGCCTTTCTCCACCTCCTCTTGCCTCCTCCCCAGAACCGTGAGAAACAACCCTCGCAGACTGAGGCGCTCGAGCATCTCGACGTCCGCTCCTTGCTTGGTCAGCGCCTCCTCCAGTTCCCACCGTCTCCTCCGCTCTCTCCTGAGACTCTCTCGTGCTCTGCCCAGGGACTGCTCCAGATCCTGCTTCTTTCGCAGCCTCTCTTTCGTCTCGGCCAGCTCGCGATTCAGTTGCTCGAAAACGTCTCTCTCCACGGTCACACGTGCTCTCCTCCTGCGCTCTCAGGGCTGCGGGGCCTCGTCATCCTCGGCGACTCGGGCTTTTGCTTGGCCTGGGGCCTGTGCCGAGTGAGACCGTTGCCCGCCTCTCCCCGCCTTCGAGCAGTGGCCCGCAACGAGTTCCTGTGCTCTGTCCTTCCTCCTGTCTCATCCAGCGCTGAGAAGCGAGATCTGCTCGAGCCGCTCCACAATCCGCTCCCCTCCCCGCTCGGGCGACATAAGCCCTGTATCGACCACGACGGCCGCTTCGGTGGCTCGTAGCCCCCTTGGAGTCCCGGCCCGGTGGCCGTTTCGCCTGCCATCGCCTTCTCGTAGATGCCTGTTTCATCCCGCTCGAACCATACTGTTGGCGAGCAGCGCACGTCAGGCCTCAGCGAAGCTCGGGATTCTCTCCCGTCCGCTGTTGCGGTGGCGGCGTCGGAGTTTTGGCCAGCGGTCGATGCAGATCGACTTCACCGTAACGCCAGCGCACCCACACCACCGTCAGAAGGATGCCGAGCACCATCGCCCCCAATCCCAGCAGCCCGGCCTCTGGGCCGAACGCACCACCGGTCCACACGTCGGGGCCCGCCTGCTCGATCCGGATGAAAGTGGCCGTCGTGAAGTCGGTTCCACTCACCGGGAAACCAAACACATTCCCCTGGAAGAAGTTCCACGTGATGTGCAGCCCTATCGGAATCGCCAGCTCACCGGTCAACAGGTAACCTGTCGCCAGGTAGATCCCTGCCAGGCTCAGATACAGCGTGCTGACCATGGTCGCATTCGGGTTCGCCGCGTGAAGCAGGCCGAAAAAGGCCGAGGTCAGCACCGTGGCGATGGCGATGGCCCCACGAGGCCCGATAAAGGACCAGTTGAGTCCCTCGGCCAGGTTCTGGAGCTGATACCCTCGACTGAATAGTTCCTCGTGGAACCCCACGGCCAGAAACGTGACCAGCGGCGGCAGAACAGCCAGCGCGAAGACCGCCCCCGGCTCGCGTGTCGAGAAGGTGTCGGTGACCGTCACCCACCCCGCTGCGAGCTGGATCACGAAGATGACGAGCATCAGCAGCGCGCCCTGGGACAGCCCAAAGGCCAGATCAACCCACCAGTCTCGCGACAGGCGAAAGCCGAAGCCAGCGAAACGGCGCCGGTCCAGCAAGCGTCCGCAGACCCAGATGCTCAGTGTGATCGCCACCGTGAGCGAGAGCTGCAGCGCCGTCACCAGCACTGGCGCTTCCGCCATCAGTTGCTGTATCGCCCCTGGATCGGCGATTTGGTCCATATTGAGCTCTAACCCCGCCAACATCGCGCCGACGGCCACCATGCCGAGAGCGACTTGCAGGACGAGGAGAACGATGAGAAGCAGTACAACTTGCGATATCAGACGCCACAGAGTACGCGGGCGACGCTGATCGCTGTTCCAGAAGATGCTTCTGATCAATGTCATGGACCGCCTCCCAGCTGGGTGTTTGATTGACGAACTCGTTCTCTTTCGGTCTTGAGCGGGGTTCCATCGCCCAGGCGATCAGTGGCCGCGTTGTACGGTCAACGCCAGTGCCTGCCACTGCGGTGATACCGGACATGCCTCTGGCTCCCGGGGGTCAGCCCTCTCCTTCCTCCTCGGGGATCGACTCCTCGCCCGCTGCAAGGTCGGTGGGTGCCTCAGGCTCTGGGACCACCACCTGCGTGGGGTGAGGCAGGTGGATACCCTCTCGTCGCGCCGTACCGTTGATGGATTCCAGCACCTGGGAGTGCACCGCGAACTGATCGTGCGTCTGCTGGTTGATCCAGAAATGAGCCGCCAGCCTTAAGGCTGTGTCGCCCAACTCCTCCGTGAAGATCTCGGGGGCCGGCTCCTCCAGCACTCCCGCGCTCCCCTGGAGGATTCCCATAATGATCTCCTTGGCCCTGTCTACGTCTTCCCCTCGGCCCAGATTGATGTTGACCGTTCGGCGGACCAGCGGAAACTCCGAGTAATTGATGATCGCTCTGCTGTAGACGTCCAGGTTCGGGATGATCTCCATGACTCCATCCCAGGACTTGATCACCGTGTCTCGTATCGTGATGTCTGTCACGATGCCCGCCCGTCCTGCTATCTCCACGGCATCGCCGATGGCGAAGGGCTGCCGTATCAGGAGCAGGAAACCCGCGATGAAGTTGCGGGCGATGTCCTGAAGCGCGAAACCGATGGTGAAGCCTACGATGCCCAGTCCGGCCAGGAAACTCGTGATGTGGATCCCCGGAACTTGGTCCAGGGCCGCCAGGACGCCCAGCCCCAGCACCGTGTAGCGGGCCGTCCGCCTCAGGAACCTCCGCGTATTGGTGTCCTGGATCCTAGTCGCCAGGGCCCGGCGGGCCCAGCGTGCCGTTGCCCTCGAGAGAACCACTGCGGCGATCAGGAGGCCGATGGCGACGAGGAGCTGGAGCGCGTTCTCCGTCAGGTGCGCAGTGAGCGCCTCAAACCCGGATCCCATATGAACTCGTCCTGCGATCTTCACTCACTGTATCCGGCCAGCGCGATCGCGCCGGGACCGGTGTGCACCCCCAGTACCGGGCCTGTCATCTCGACCAGCAGCTCGTCAGGATCGTACTCCCTCTCGATCCGATCGGCCATCCTGGCTGCGTCATCTGGCGCGTCGCCGTGCATCACCGCGATATGCATTCTGCCCTGAGTATCCATCTGGTCGAAGAAGCGTGTGTACAGGGTCTCCAGTCCCCGCTTACGTGTGCGCACCCGCGCGCCCGCTTCCACCTCTCCGCTCTCGTGATTGATCATCACGATGGGCTTGACGTTCAGCAAGGAGCCGATTAGCTTCGCGGCACCCCCGATCCGTCCGCCCTTATGCAGGTACTCCAGGGTGTCCAGGGAGACCTCCAGGATCACCCGTTCTCGGACCTGCTCGGCGCCGGCGACCATCGCGCGGGCGTCGCCTCCAGCTTCCCGGGTGCTGGCAGCCGCTAGCACCTGCCAACCGAGACTCATCGTTGTGCCCTTCGAATCGACCACGTGCGTATCCTGCTCCACGGCTTTCGAAGCTTGCGTAGCTGCCTCGAACCCCCCACTCAGCGCACTGCTGAGCGTGATGACCACGATCTCCTCCGCCCCTCGGTTCACCGCTTCTCCAAAGACGGCCAGGAAACCCTCCGGGCTCTCATATGATGTCGTCGGGTACTCAGAGTCCTCGACGAGGCGCCTGTAGAACGCCGACGGCTGCATATCCACGCGGTCTCGAAAGGTCTCCTCTCCCCACACAACGTAGAAGGGAACGACAATGATGTCGTGCTGTTCGATCAGTCTCTGGGGAATGTCACACGTGCTATCGGTGATCAGCGCGATCTGACGGTGGTTCATCTCTCTCTCCTTTGCCCTCTACTGCGGTGCGGTCCTGCTTCGCTCCCGGAGTCCGGTGGCCACATAGCCATCTCGGAAGCCTCAAGCCGCCGCATCGCCTCCTCGATCCGCGCTGTCGGAGCGGTAGCCGACACCCTGATGAATCCCTCGCCCGCCTCGCCAAAGAACGAACCGGGGGCCACCGCGATGCCCGTCTCCTCTAGCACCATCTGCGCGAAACCCTCGGAGGTCCAACCGGACCGCGGCTCGGCTTCGCCCGCTACCCCATCCCCAGTGGAGCCGGGAATGCGGGCCCAGAGATAGAGCGTGGCACGGGGGCGGGAAGCTGACAGTCCGATGTGCCGTAACCCCTCCACCAGTAGATCCAACCGGTCTCGGTAGATATCGTTAAGCTGGCCGACCCACTCAAGATCGCTGCTCAATGCCGTCACGGCAGCATCCTGCAGGGGACGGAAAAAGCCGGAATCGACGTTCGACTTCACCGTGCTCAGGGCCTGCACGGCCTCAGCGTTTCCCACGGCCATTCCTATTCGCCATCCTGCCATGTTAGCTATCTTCGACAGGGAGTTGAACTCCACCCCCACGTCCAGGGCTCCATCCACCTGCAGCAGGCTTGGGGCCCGATAGCCATCGTAGGTGATGTCGGAGTACGGCGCGTCGTGACACAGCAGCAGGCCGTAGCGACCGGCGAACTCCACGGCTTGGGCGAAGAAGTCCAGATCGGCGGTGGCACCGGTGGGATTGTTCGGGTAGTTGAGCCACATTAACGATGCCTCCTCGGCCACCTTCGGGCAGATCGCACCCAGGTCCGGGAGAAAACCAAGCTCCGGGCGTAGCGGAAAGGTGTGTACCCTGGCGCCGGCCAGGATGGCGCCCCTTGCATAGGGAGCGTACCCTGGATCGGGCACCAGTGCCACATCCCCCGGATCGAGGTACGCCAGAGCCAGGTTGACCAGACCCTCCTTAGACCCAATGAGGGGCAGGATCTCGCTATCCGGGTCGACCGTTACCTCGAAGCGACGGTCATAATACTCGGCGATGGCCCGCCGCAGGGCGGGCGTGCCCCGGTACCCCGGGTAGCCGTGATGCGCGGGACAGCGGGCCGATCGACAGAGGGTCTCAATGACCTCCTTCCTTGGGGGCAGATCCGGATTCCCCATGTCGAGACGTATCACATCGATGCCCCGCTGGGCCACCCGGCTGATTAGCTCCGACCAGGCCGCGAAGGGGTAGGGTGGAAGATCGTGTAGTCGACGGGCTGGTGTCATGCGTCACCCCCAGGCTGATCAGAGATGATGTCGAGCAGGGCCGTCAGCCCGAGCAGGTAGCTCCGCCAGCCAAAGCCGCTGATCTGGCCGATGCACACGGGGGCCAGAAGGGATTCCTTCCGGAAGTCCTCCCGGGCGTAGATGTTCGACAGATGGACCTCGACCGTGGGATGTCCCGTGGCGATGATGGCGTCTCGAAGCGCCACGCTGGTGTGGGTGTACCCCGCCGCGTTGATGAGCACCCCCTCAGCCCAGTCCCTCGTCTCGTGCAAAGAGTCGATCAGCACGCCTTCGTGATTCGACTGGACGATCTTCAACTGGGCCTCCCGCCCTCGGGCCGCCTCTCGCAGCCCAGCGTTGATCTCTCTCAGCGTCATGCGACCGTAGATCTCTGGCTGCCGCTGACCTAGCAAGTTGAGGTTGGGCCCGTGCAGCACCAGGACGTGCAGTCGGGACTTTGTCATATTCTCAATCTCCAGTTCGGAACGGTATCAGCCCGGCCCGACCACTGGCCGGCTGCCTTCGCGGGTTGAGCCAGGAACGGGGTCTATCTCGGTGCGGCGGTTGCAGATTCGGCGTCTGGGTAGATCATAATGCTACGTCGCGCCCATATCCCGCAGCACGCCCAGCACCACCTCTTTCCCCACGTCGTCCCTGATGGTCACCTCCCCGATCTTGGAGGGCAGCACCCAACGCAGCCTTCCCCTGCGCCGTTTCTTGTCGTGGCCCATCGCCCCCCAGACGGCGTTCGTCTCCAGTCGAGACCGCCCTGGGATAGCGCACCGCACCGGGAGCCCCCAGCCCGCCAGTGCCCCCTCAAGACGCTCCGTCATCGACCGCTCAGCTAAGCCCATCGTGACGGCGATCCGCGCTGCGGCCACCATGCCGATGCTCACAGCCTCCCCGTGGCGCAGCGTGAAACGGCTCAACGTCTCCAGTGCATGCCCGACAGTGTGGCCCAGATTCAGCACCGCGCGGCGGCCTTGTTCGTATGGATCCTTCTCTACGATGTCGATCTTGACTCTCAGCGCTTGAGCGATCTGATCGGCCGTGATTGCCTCCAGCCCGGCGTCTGCCGTCCACGTTCGGCCCCGCTCCGCCAGCTCGATGAACAGCGCCCGGTCACCGATCACCCCATGCTTGATCACCTCTGCCATGCCGGACCGCAGTTCGTCCCTCCTCAAGGTCGCCAACACCGCCGGATCGATGGTGACGCAGGCCGGCTGTTTGAACGCGCCAACCAGGTTCTTCCCTTCCGGAAGATCGACGCCCGTCTTGCCTCCGACGCTCGCGTCCACCATCGCTAGCAAGGAGGTGGGGGTCTGCGCGAACTGGATGCCCCGCATGAACGTGGCGGCGACAAACCCGGCAATGTCCCCGGTTACACCTCCGCCCAGTGACAGGACGACCCCATCCCGGTCCAGTCCGTTTGCCAGCAGCTGCTTGTAGAGTGACGTAGCCGTGTTGAGATTCTTGTGGGTCTCACCGTCCGGGATGACACATAGGAAGGGGCGTAGACCGCTGCCGCGCAGGGCCTCCTCCACCTGGGCTCCGTACAGTGGCGCGACTACATCGTTGGAGACGATGGCCACTCGGGTGCCTGGAGGAATGCCCGTCGCCCGCAGCGCGCCGCCGACGTGGTTGAGCAGCCCGCTGCCGAGGCCGATCTCGTAGGTCCCGCCGGGATAGCGGACCGCCAGGGAGACGGCTTCCACCAGCGAAACCACTCGCCGCACCGTCTGCTCCACCGACAGCTCGGTCGTGTCGATGTGCCAGGCAATGGCTTCGTATGCCTCGCGGCGGGCGGACAGTAACCGTTCGATCTCGGCCCGCGGGTCGTTCACGTCCAGGAGGGGACGAGTCGCCTCATCCCCCAGGCGGCGCAGAATCTCATCGGGGCTGGTGTCCAGGCAGATCACCAGGCCTCGCTGGCTCATCAGCGACCGGTTCTCCGGGTTGATCAGCGCCCCACCCCCCGTCGCGATCACCGCTCCCTCGGCCAGCTCGCTCCGGAGCCGACCAGTAGCCAACTCCTCGCACAGCTGGTTCTCCATCCGCCGGAAGGCGGCTTCTCCCTCCTCTCCGAAGATCTCCCGAACCGGTTTCCCCGCCTGTGCCTCTATCTCGGCATCCATATCTACGAAAGGCAGACCCAGCCGCCGGGCTACAAGTTGCCCCACCGCTGTCTTGCCCGTGCCCATAAACCCGGTCAGGATGACGCTCTGCCCCATAATTCCCTCCCCCGCGATTCCATCTCCGCCAGGCTGTCACCCCCGAGCTTCTCCAGCAGCGCATCCGCCAGGATCCAGGCAACCATCGCCTCGCCCACGATGGAGGCAGCCGGCACCGCGCAAACGTCGGAGCGCTGGTACGCCGTCTCGGCCGGCTCGCCCGTCGCCAGGTCCACCGAGCGCAACGGCCTCACTGTGGTCGGGATCGGCTTCATGGCTGCCCGCACCACAATGGGCATCCCATTGGTCATTCCACCTTCGAATCCCCCGGCGCGATTTGAGGTGCGCGTCACTCCTCCGCCGCTCAGCGCGAACTCGTCGTGTACCTCCGTCCCCGGCTTGCGGGCGTTCTCGAAGGCGGGACCGATCTCCACCCCCTTGATAGCCGGGATCGACATCACGGCCCAGACCAGCCGTCCGTCCAACCTCCGGTCCCAGTGGACGTGGCTGCCGAGACCGACCGGCACCCCGGTCGCCGTTACCACGAACACGCCGCCGAGAGAATCCCCCGCCTCCCGGGCTTCATCGATCCGCGCGCACATCTTCGCCGTCGCCTCCTCGTCGGGGCACCGAACCGGACTGGTCTCGGCTCGGGACCAGCGCTCGCCGTGACCCAACTCCGACAGTCTGGCGGTGACGCCTCCAATCTCGCTGGTGTAGCTGCCGACGGCGACGTCGAATTCTCCGAGCAGGTGCCTGGCCAGGGCCCCGGCCGCCACCCGGGCTGCCGTCTCCCGGGCGCTCGCTCGCTCCAGGATCAAGCGCGCGTCATCGACTCCGTACTTCTGCATCCCCGCGTAGTCCGCGTGTCCCGGTCGCGGCACGGTCAGTCTTGGTAAATCCCCTGCTGCCCAGTGCTCACGCCAGTTGGCCCAATCCTT
>SKLM01000200.1 GCA_007123205.1 Thermoflexales bacterium | reverse complement strand
TAGCGTGCAAGGAAGTCTTACCGTGCAACCGTTTCGCGATTCCGGATTCCATACTCATTCTCCTAGATGGTATCTGCCTGACGGCCTGAGTATACCACCTAGGGGTCACTTGACCCAATTGATGAATCCGCCGGGAGCGGGAAGACGTGGGGGAGGCTGGGGGTGAAGGAGTGACGGGGGCGAAAGATCGATCTTCCGCCTCGCGGTGGTGGCCCCACTACGGTCTATTCTTCCTTTAGCTTCTCCACCTGGTAGGTCCAGACGTCGAGTTCTCTCCCGCGATAAGCATCGGGGGCGAGGCCAGCCTTGAGGCACAGGCGCTCGAGGAACTGCTCCTTATCGGGCAGCTTGTCCCAGACCTGCGGGAGAAACGTCGCCCGTTGCCAGCCGCACTCAATGACCACGCCGTCGACCCCCGCTCGCAGTCTGTCGAGGAGATCATCGGCGCTGTCGTAGTCCAGGGGCTGCGGGAGAGTGAGCACCGAGATCTCGATGGTCAACTCTGCGACCTCCTCGGGGCGAACGGGAGGAAAGCGGGGGTCACGGAGGGCTGCCCCGACGGCGTTCTGCTGCACGTCCAGGACCAGAGGCCGGTAAGCTTCGAGGGATCCAATGCAGCCGCGAAGACAGCCATTCTGGTTGAGGGTGACGAAGCTCGCCCCATCCTGCTGGAGGCGTTCCGGCACAGTGTCCAGCTCGACGGGCGGCGGATCGTGGCCCTGAGCAGCGCACGCGATGGATTCTCGTGCTACGTTGAACAGATAGCGTCGTTCTGCCTGCGACAGCGACATGGCTTCTCCCCCTCCGTCACTGCGCTCCCACATCAGGCCGTGTAGGCAACGGCGGCATAGCCGACGACGCGAGAGCTATCCCCAGCCGTGTCGGCCGATGTTCGGTAGTCCAGCAGATGAGGAGTCCATCCCTTGCGCTCAGCGACCACCACGAGAGTTCCTACCGGTGCCCGACCGCAGGCCTCGCCCCCCATTACTCCGTGCTCCTCGCCTGCCAGCAGGGCGTCCAGGAACTCCTGATCCAAGTCTCGAGCTGTGTCATCAGGGTAGAAATGGCTCAGGTCCGTTGAGACGACGATCAAGTCGTTCTCCCCAATCCGGCCGACCAGATCCTCCGCCACCTCTCTGTGGTCCACCTGGCCGAACAGCATGGGCACCAGCCGGAACTCGGACAGAGCTACCTGGAGGAACGGGACCACGACCTCAAGGCAGTGCTCGGGGGCGTGGGCGTCGGGCTCCAGCGTGTAGAGACGGGAGCAATCCAGCATCTCGTTGACGCGTTCCAGAGCGATGGGCGCCTCCCCCAAGGGCGTGCGAAAGGCAGAGTGATCACTCAGTGCCACACCCCTGAAGGGGACACGATGAGCCGGCCCAAGAAGGAAGACCGTCCAGTCTCTACGGGGGAGTTCCTCCAAGGACTTGAAGGCATATCCAGCCGTCGGCCCGGAGTAGACGTATCCCGCGTGCGGAGCAATGACGGCCCTGACCGGGCCAAGCTCCTCGGGCAGGGTTGCCGCCCCTATATGACTCTGGACCTCTCGCCTCAGGTTTCCGGGGTCAGCCGGGTAGAACTGCCCAGCCACAGCGGGCCGTCGGATCGCTTGTTTGGACATTGGCGCCCCCTTATTGCCCTCATCCGGGCCTGCCCGGTAGACGGACGAACAACGAACTCATCAGCAGGATTATAGCATCACAGAGCCGAGGGCACCAACTCGATTCGGTCTGGGGAGATGCCTCCGGCGCTGGCGAAAACGAGATTCCCAGTCGCTGCGGCTACCCCGGAGCTGCAGCCGGCGTGCGAGTTAGGTGCAGGGTGAGGGGTGCGCGGCATGGCTGGCCATCCCGGGCGCCGAGGCCTAACGGCGATGACAGGAATGGAGGAGCCCGTCACCGGACGGCGGACGGACGCTCGCAGAGCCCACGGTGGCGGAGGGCCCGGTGCCGGCGGGGACGGGCGGGGCACAGACCCGCCCTGAGCTGATATCGGGGGTTCGCGCGATCGCCTTGTCGCAAGGGGAATCTTGACCTACAATGGGCTGTGTGGTTTGACGCCGGATGACCGGGAGGGACCTCCCTCCCCGTGGAGAGCAGATTGGGCTATGGATGACTTGTTTGAGCACAGCCGACAGGAACAGGTGCGCCGTCAGGCGCCCCTGGCGGCCCGGGTGCGACCCGGGACCCTGGAAGAGTTCGTCGGCCAGGACCACATCATCGGCCCGGGGCGGCTGTTGCGCCGCGCGATTGAGGCTGACCGGCTGTTCTCCTCACTGATTTTCTGGGGGCCACCGGGCACGGGCAAGACGACGCTGGCGATGATCATCGCTAACTCGACGGAGAGGCACTTCGAGACGATGAGCGCTGTCCTGGCGGGCGTGGCGGACCTGCGGCGTACCATCCAGGAAGCCAGGGATCGTCTGGGGATGTACAGCCAGCACACGATTCTGTTCGTGGACGAGATCCATCGGTGGAACAAGGCCCAGCAGGACGCACTGCTCCCTCACGTGGAGGACGGTACGATCGTCCTGGTGGGGGCTACGACGGAGAATCCGTACTTCGAGGTCATCGGCCCGCTGGTCTCCCGATCGCGTATCTTCCGATTCGAGCCGCTCAACGGGGGCGAGGTAGAGGCCGTTCTGAGGCGCGCCCTCGAGGACAGCGGGCACGGATACGGTGAGCGCCAGGTCCGGATCAGCAGGGCGGCTCTCGCTCATATCGTACGGGTGGCCGGGGGCGACGCCCGCGATGCGCTCAATGCCCTGGAATTGGCTGTCGAAAGCACAGCCCCCGACGAAGATGGCGCCATCGAAGTCACCCTCGAGGTAGCGGAGGACTCGATTCAACAACGAGCCCTCCGTTACGACAAGTCGGGTGATCAACACTATGACACGGTCTCGGCATTCATCAAGTCAGTGCGCGGCAGCGATCCTGATGCCGCGCTGTACTGGCTGGCGAAAATGATGATCTCCGGGGAGGATCCGCGATTCGTCGTCCGACGGCTGTACATCCTGGCCGCCGAGGACATCGGGTTGGCCGATCCGAAGGCGGTCCAGGTGGTCGACGCCTGCGCCCGGGCCTTCGAGTGGGTAGGAATGCCGGAAGGGCAGTACCATCTGGCGATGGCGACGCTGTACCTGGCCACGGCTCCCAAGTCGAATGGGGTGGGTGCGTATTGGAGAGCGGTGGAAGAAGTTCGAGAGCAGGGCGCTGGACCGGTGCCGCCCAATCTACGGGACAAGAGCGAGGTTTTCCGGGGAGCGCTACGCGAGCATTACGAGAGGACGATGGAATCGCACGACGGCTACAAATACCCGCACGCCTATCCCCGAGGCTGGGTGCGGCAGGAGTACTTGCCCGAGGGGGTCGATGCCGGTTGGTTCGAGCCAAAGGGCCACGGCTATGAGAAGGAGATCATCGAGCGGTTGCGGGAGATGAAGCAGGAAGAGGAGTAAGGATCAGGAAGAGGATACCCTGCACCCCTCCCCAGCGATGCGCCTAGCTGAGGACACGTCTGTCGCCCACTCGCTTCGTCACCCCTGCCTCATCCAGATGCTCCAGTAGCGCTTGAGCATACTTGCGACTCGAACCGAACGTATCCCGGACCTCGCCCAGCGTGATGCTGCCCTGATGCTGGATCCGCTCCCTGACGCGCCGGACCATCTCCTCGTACACCTCTGAGAGGAAGAGGACGTCGGCCGAGACCTGGACAAGCTCGCCGCGCTGCAGCAGCACCCGCAAAACGTCCTCCCCAACTAACTCGCTGCTCTCCTTGACCGAGGGGGGTGCAAAGGGCTGGCTGCGGAAACGACTGAGGAGAGTGTCCACACGTTGACTCTGCTCGGGTGCGAAGCGGACGCGGTGAGATGGCAGCCGCACGGTGGCCCCATCGTCGACCAGAGCCCCTTCGGCTTTGGCCTGGGCCATGGCGGCATCGAAGACACGGGGCTCCAGGCGGAGGCCGCTGCGCAGCGCCTCCCGCGGCATGCCC
>SKLM01000441.1 GCA_007123205.1 Thermoflexales bacterium | reverse complement strand
TGCTGCTCATGACGGCCGAGAGCAGCGCGACGGTGATCATAATCACCAGCATCAGGCGCGTTTCGCCCTCTCCAGCGACGGTGAGGATGCGGCGGCCGATGGCATCGGCCAGGCCCGTAGTAAGCACCGCCCCGCCGACGATGAACAAGGCGGCGATGCTGAGCACCGCCGGGTTAGAGAAGCCCGCCAGCGCCTCGGCCGTGGTCAACACGCCACTCAGCATCAGGCCGACCACCACCCCCAGGGCCACGATGTCGACGCGCAGCCACTCGGTCACGAAGAGCACGATGGCAGCGACCAGGATGGCCAGAACGACCCACATCTCCAGGGTCACGGTCGATCTCCTCTTGCCGTTATCGGACGGTTGCCGCCGGCTCTGACTTCCAGGACCTTGCCACACGAACCCCCCGCACTCCAACCAGCTCCCTCGTTCCTGCTGTCGCAAGTCAACCCTGGTGCGCAGCTTACGCGCGCAATCCCCGCCCAAGTGAGAACGCAAGGGACTTGCCATACCGGGTGATCCATGGTGCGTAGGATACTCAGAATGGAAGGAACTGACAAGGCCGCTGGGATCACTCAGCTGCGGCGCGGATCCTGGCTCGTGGCGGCGGTTGGCGTTGCTGGGGGCGCGGCGATGAAGTCGGGGTCGCAGACCCCTCCGAGCCGCGCGATTCCGGGGGCGGCTGGGGTTGCTGAGCTGCAGGGCGGAGCGGGTTGGTGGCGGGGGTTGGGATGGCTAGGGGCGCCGCGATGAAGTCGGGGTCGCAGACCCCTCTGAGCTACGCCATTTGGAGGACCCCTCTGAGCTACGCCATTCGGAGGACGCGTCCGAGCTGCGCGATTCCGAGGGCGCCTCCGAGCTGCGCGATTGCGGGGGCGGGTGGCGTTACTCAGCTGCAGGCGGACCCGGGTGGCGGCGGCTCTGCGCTGAAGTCGGGGTCACAGACCCCTCCGAGCCACTCAGTTAGCTGAAGTCGGGGTCGCAGACCCCTCCGAGCCGCGCCATTCCGAGGGCGGCCGCGAGCGCTGCGCTCAGGTCGGGGGCGCAGACCCATCCGAGCCGCACGATTACGAGGGCGGCTGGAAGTGGAGACGATGCAGATCCAGCAAGCTCTGGAGGCGGTCGATGGGCGCGGGGTCGTCGTCGACTCGGAGGTCGATGGCCCGGTCGTTGTAACCCCCGTATCCCCCGCCCTCCCGCACCACCAGAAGGGCGGCCGATTGCTGGCCGCGACGGTCGCCACCGGCGGCCTGCCCGGCCGCCAGGGCAGAAACCAGTCGGTCGACCAGATCCCCCTGACTGGCCTCAAAAGCCTCCGCCATCGCCTCCACCGTGGCCGACCCGACCAGTATGTTCCCCTGAGCGGCGTAGTGTCTCCCGGTGAGGCCGCCGGCCCAGAGTTGGCACTCCTCGCCGGTGAACGTAGCCGCGCGGCCCCGGGCATCCACCACACCGACCTGACGCCTTGCACGACCCTGGTCGCCGGCGACGAGCTGGTCCAGCGCCTGCGGGGCGCTCGCTCCTCCCTCCATCAACGCCAACCCCTCCGGGCCGAACGTGGTGTTGCAGTGAGCCTGAGTGGCCACGGCGCCAACTCCAGCTCGTGCCCACGGGACCACGGCGCCTACCGCCAGGAACTTCGACTGGACGGCGATACCCCATTCCTCCGCCATAGCGTCGTAGGCGACGATGGAGAACGTGGATGGGCAAGGATAATCCCTCATCTCGAGAGCTCCTTTGGTTATTATCCGGCGCATCCACCGTGCAGAGCCGCAGGAACACAGGCCTCAGCGGGCCGGACCAACGCCCTTGGCAGAATCCCAGCGCCCCACCCCACCCCAGGAGCTGGCTGCACAGATGACCGGGCCGCCAGTCATCGGCCAGTGGTGGCTGCGCAATCCATCATCGTACCCGGGCGCAACCGGCGCGTCCTCAGGATGGACTGACGACGGATTCCATCAGTTTGGCATACCGCGCGGCGAACCTTCTGCAGTTCTGTTGGGCCTCTTCCCCCACCTCTCCGACGGCCGTCGGGCCGTAGTGATGACCTTGAGGGCTGCCCTGGACGATCATCCCGTGAATGAGCAGCGCCTCGAGGATGCTGAGGATTGTGGTCTCCTGTCCGGTCACGGCCGCGGTGGCAAACGCCCCTCCCACCATGCCGTCCAGGTCCCCGTGGTGCTTGACGCTCTCATCGAGGAAACCCTTCAGCTCAGCCGCCATCGTTCCATAGTAGGTGGGCGAACCGACAATGAGCCCGTCATAGTCGAGGAGATCGTCCACCGATGCATCCTCTACGCTTCGGCAGTCGACGTTGAGCCCTTCCGTCTCGAGGGCCTCCTCGATGATCTGCGCCATCTTCTCGGTGGTTCCAGTCCGCGAATAGTAGATAACCAGGACCTTCGGCATGCTTCCTCCTTTGTCTATTTGCCACCTGCTTGCTTTTGCTGGGTGTATCCGGGAGCACGACCACCGCCCGAATCCCTCCGGCAGCAGCCGCGCTGCGCGGTATCCTACTGGATCGCGGCGCCCTGTCAAACAGCCGCCGATCAAGGCTCCCGCAGTCGCCGCCGGCGTTGATCGCTCTTGTCTGGCGCCGCAGCCGGCAGGCTGCTGCTCACCTTTGCCCCTCTGCGAATGACAGAACCGTGAGTCGCTACCGTGTGAGGCGAGCGGAGCACATGGTTCCAGCTTCGAAAGCCCCGGTTGGGGGAGTGGTGTCGCCGAACCCCTGCTCAGCATCAGCGAGCTGTCTACCCTCCCTGTCCCGAGCCAGGCCCGTACGTAGCTGCCGGCCTTGTCCCTCAGAACCTCCATATCTCTCTCCGCTACCTCGGTGTCTCTCCGTGTAGCCGCCGACCGCCCACCTCAGAACGCCCTCACTTCCATTCCGTTATCATCAAAGGTCACCACCGAACCCGCGTTGTGGTGGAAGAACACATCCGGCACCGCTGCCGACAGCAGACACGCGCCAGCAAGCCCGGTACAGTGGGAAGCCCCCAGCCGCTCCACGCGGAGCTCCCCCAGGGCAGCTATCGTCGCGGACACCTGGGTCTCGGGAGCGTGTGCCAGGTGAGTCCCGCCGATGATCATGTGGACACGTTCTATGCCGGTAACCTTCCGCGCCTGGTGGATGGTGTTGATCAGCCCGCGGTGGGCGCAGCCAAGCACGATGAGCAGTCCCAGGGAGGTCTTGACGAAGAGCGCCAGTTCGTCATTTAGGGGATCGGGCACGAACCTGTCCTCTCCCTTCAAGAGACAACCGGGCTCGACCGACTCGTACTCGGTCACCATCGGGATCTCTCCACTGGTCGCAACGTCGTCATTGAGCCAGATCGGTGCTGTCGATTCAGCGAATCTGCCACCGAGGCTGTAGACGGCTTCAGCGGCGAACGGAACGCCTGCATAGAAAGGTGTATCCTCCGCGGACATCCGGAAGTACTTGGGGCCTCGCGTCTCCGGATGGGCCAGGATTTGGCACGTCCTCTCCGGTTCGGCCAGCCGGCCCTGTTCCAGCGCCGCGACCAATCCGCCCGTATGGTCCTTGTGACCGTGACTCAGCACAACGGCGTCGACGGTCGCCAGGTCGATCCCCAGGTGGCGCGCGTTGTGGAGCAAGGTCCGCCCGCCCCCCGTGTCGAACAGGATCCGCAGACCGTCCAGGTCCAGCACCAGGCTCAGGCCCCACTCTCCGAGAAAGTCGACGTTGGCGACCGAGTTTTCGCAGACGGTGAAGATCTTGATATCGTTGATGTCGATCATACGGCGCTCCGTTCCTCCCCTCGTGCTGGCGGGAAACCGTGATTGGCCCCACCAGGACTATGCCCGTCACGAGAGATTGTGCCTCGCCCCTCGCAGTGACGGGAAGGGGAGGGGGATTCCTCGTCGCTGGCGCTACTGAGAAACTCACCGTTTGAAGCGAATGCAGGAGGTCGGGGTTTGCAACCAGGTGCCACGCACGGCTTAGCTTTGCACGCGGCTTAGCTTTGCACGCGGCTTAGCTTTGCACGCGGCTTAGCTTTGCACGCGGCTTAGCTTTGCACG
>SKLM01000033.1 GCA_007123205.1 Thermoflexales bacterium | reverse complement strand
TGTTACGTAACTCATCGTCTCCAGCGAGCGCGGGCGGTCGGGCTTCCCAGCTGGCAGGGGGCACAGGACTCCAACGACGCCGGCTTACGGCTCCCTGGCGCGAGCCAGGCACGCGGCTTAGGGCTCGCTGGCGCGAGCTAGGCACGCGGCTTAGCTTCGCACGCGGCTTAGCTTCGCACGCGGCTTAGCTTCGCACGCTGGGCAAGTGCAAGGCATCGGACCGCAGCGGCTTGACGCCACTCCGCTACGCTGCGTGGCTAACTACGAGCAGACACGCCATACGGGCTTCTTCCATTCTGAGTGTTCCGCCCGCGCACCATGGATTTTCTCGGGATGACAGGTGTGTGGAAATTTGGGCTACAGGGGTTCGAAGCGAGCCGTGAAGTGGCGCAGCAGGTCCGGCGCGTAGGTGTAGCGCAGGCCGCCGATTACCTCTCGATGGTCGTAAAGATGCTTGCACGTGTCGACCACGTGATCGAGGTGAGCCTGGGTGTACACCCGACGCGGGATCGCCAGACGCACCAGCTCCAACTCCGGGTAGACCATCCCGCCCGTCTCGGGATCCCGGCGCGCGAACATCACGCTGCCGATCTCGACGCTCCGAATCCCGCCCTCCAGGTAGAGAGCACAGGCCAGTGCCTGACCGGGGAGCTCCGACTGAACCACGTGCGGCAGGAATCGTCTGGCGTCGAGGTAGACGGCGTGTCCCCCAGGAGGTGTCAGGATAGGGACCCTTTCCTCGGACAGACGTTCAGCGAGATATCTGGTGTGCGCGATGCGGTAGGCGAGGTAGTTCTCGTCGAGGCCCTCCCACAGCCCCCGCGCCACAGCCTCCAGGTCCCGACCCGCCAGTCCGCCGTAGGTGTAGAACCCCTCTCGCAAGATGAGCTCTTTGCAGACCCGCTGAAACAGCCCTTCGTCGTTCAGAGCCAGAAAGCCGCCTATGTTGACCAGAGCATCCTTCTTGGCTGACATGGTGCACCCGTCCGCATAAGAGAACATCTCGCGAGCGATATCCAGGACCGACTGGTTGGCATACCCGGGATCGCGCAGCTTGATGAAGTAGGCGTTCTCCGCGTAGCGACAGGCGTCGAGGAAGAAGGGGATGCCGTGGCGATGGAGTATCTCACCGGTCGTCCGGATGTTGTCCATGGAGACCGGCTGCCCGCCGCCCGAGTTATTCGTCACCGTGAGCATGCCCAACGGGATGCGGTCAGGCCCTGTCTCCGCGATGAACGCTTCCAGCTTCCTGGGGTCTATGTTGCCCTTAAAAGGGACGTCGCTGATGGGATCGAGCCCCTCATCTGCCAGGAGGTCGACCGGTTCGCCCCCCCGCACGATGATGTTGGCCTGGGTGGTGTCGAAGTGCATGTTGCTGGGGACACGGTGACCTGGCTCAACCGTACATGCGAAGAGCACGCTCTCCGCTCCGCGCCCCTGATGGGTTGGCACGAAGTGGCGGAAGCCGGTGATGGCCTTGACTGCTTCGCCCAGGTTGAGGAAGTTGCGGGAGCCGGCATAGCTCTCGTCGCCGATCATGATGCCCGCCCACTGGTCGTCCGACATGGCCGCTGTGCCTGAGTCTGTCAACAGGTCGATGTAGACGTCCTCAGAGCGGACTGCGAAGAGGTTATAGCCGGCGGCCTCCAGGATCTCCTTCCGCTCCTCGGCCGTCGTCCTGCGGATGGGCTCCACGACCTTGATCTTGAAGGGCTCAACGGGAAATCGGGCCACACCTCACTCCTTTCCCTGACCTGCGGTAGATGGGCGTGCAACGGTCAGTGTACTACGCTTCTTCCCGGATGGCAATTGACAGCTCCCCCATTCTCGTTTAGAATAGCAAGGATTGTATCAGTTTGAGAGCATCCGGTCAGCGCGTTGGGCGCCGAATGGGAGTACCGCCTCGGATCATCATCCGCTCAGCTGTGCGCGCTATGCCTTTCGTAGAAGCACTAGATCCAAGGGAGTCACTGTCTCGATGAAGGAGTATCATACCGATCAGCTGCGGAACGTGGTCCTGCTAGGTCACGGCAGTTCCGGCAAGACCTCTCTGGCCGAGGCCATGCTGTACACCAGTGGTGCCATCAACCGTATGGGGGTAGTGGAGGAGGGCACCACCGTTTCCGACTACGACGAAGAGGAGAGACGCCGTCACATCTCCCTCAACCTGGCGCTGGTGCCAGTAGAGTGGAAGGGACACAAGATCAACGTCCTGGATACCCCGGGGTACACGGACTTCGTCGGTGAGGTGAAGAGCGCTGTGCGCGTGGCGGACGCGGCGCTGATCGTCGTTGATGCCGTCTCTGGAGTCGAGGTGGGCACCGAGTTGGTGTGGAAATTTGCCGAGGAGCACGGTCTACCCCGGCTGGTGGTGATCAACAAGATCAACCGAGAAAACGTCGATCTGGAGAGGACCCTGGAGGCGTTGGAGGAGACCTTCGGCGAGAACTTCGTCCTCACCCATCTTCCCCTCGGCACGGCAGAGGAGTGCGCAGGGGTCATCGACCTCTTGAGCATGCAGGCCTTGATGGGTGCCGACGGAAAAGCAGCCGATATCCCCGCCCACGCAAGAGATGAAGCAGAGGAGGCCCGGGTTCAGCTGATCGAGGCAGCAGCCGAGGCCGATGATGAGTTGATCATGAGATATCTCGAGGGCGAGGAGCTCACTGAGGCGGAGATCCAGCGAGGGCTGCGAAACGCCAGTCTCCAGCAGACGGCGGTCCCCGTGATCGTCACCGCGGCAACGCAGAATATAGGAGCGAAGGCCCTGCTCAATGCCCTAGTCAGCCTGGTCCCGTCTCCTGCGGATCGCGAGGGGATCACGGCCGAGGGACCGTCCGGGGAAGAAGAGGTCTCAGCAGAGGAAGAGGGTCCATTGGCCGCTCTTGTCTTCAAGACGACCGCCGATCCGTACGTCGGGAAGTTGACCTACTTCCGCGTCTTTCGGGGGACGATCCGATCCGACAGTCGGGTCCTCAACGAGCGGGCGGGCGAAGTGGAGCGACTGGGTCAGCTCTACGTGATGCGCGGCAAGGAGCAGATCAGCGTACCTCTGCTTCGAGCCGGAGACGTCGGGGCCGTGGCCAAACTGGCGGACACCTTGACGGGAGACACCCTCTCTGCTGAGGACCATCCTGTCGCGCTGCCGGGTCCGGTCTTCCCTCCGCCCGTCTACAGCGTTGCCGTCCAGCCGAAGAGCAAGGCAGACCAGGCCAAACTCGGCCCCACCCTGGGCCGGATCTGCGAGGAGGACCCGACGCTGCGCTGGCACCAGGAGGCCAGCACGAAGCAGATGCTTCTCCAGGGAATGGGTGGCGCTCACGTGGACATCGCCATCCAGCGTATGTCGAATCGGTTCGACGTTGAAGTGGAGACATCGACACCCAAGGTGCCCTATCAGGAGACCATCACTCGCACCTACGCCGATCAGTACCGTCACAAGAAACAGACCGGTGGAGCTGGCCAGTTCGCGGAGGTCCACTTGCGGTTGGAACCGCTGCCCCGCGGGGCCGGCTTCGAATACGAGTGGGAAGTGAGCGGCGGTGCCATCTCGACAGGGTTCCAGGGCTCCATCGAGAAGGGAATCCGCCAGATCATCAACCAGGGCGTCATCGCAGGCTATCCCGTGGTCGACGTACGGGCCGTGGTATTCGACGGGAAGGAGCACCCGGTCGACTCCAAGGACATCGCCTTCCAGATCGCCGGGCGAGAGGCTTTCAAGAAGGTAGTAAAGGGAGCCGAACCCGTGCTGCTTGAACCCATCTATCGGGTGTCGGTCACCGTACCCGAGGAGTACACGGGGGACATCATCGGGGATCTCAACACCAGGCGCGCCCACGTGCAAGGCATGGATCAGAGCGCCGGGAAGACGGTGATCAGCGCGCGGGCTCCCTTCGCCGAGATGCAGCGGTACGCCACAGATCTGCGAAGCCTGACACAGGGCCGCGGCCTCTTCTCGATGGAGTTCGACCATTACGAGCAGGTCCCGTCTCACTTGATGCAGGAGATCATCGAGGAACATCAACGAGAGAAAGAGACTTAGCAGCGCGCTGG
>SKLM01000332.1 GCA_007123205.1 Thermoflexales bacterium | reverse complement strand
CCTGCCTCCTTGCTCCGCGCGGATCCGTGATCCGCGCCCTGCCGCAGGCAGCCTTCAGCGCCCACCAGCCTCGCCCCTGGAGCCACAGAACCCGGCCGCCAGATGATCCTTCGCCCGAAGCACTATCATATCCCCTGTAACTCACCGATTTGCACACCACCCAGAAACGGATACACTCCCATCCGTGTCATTCTGAGTCAACCGTGGTGCCCAGCTCGCTCGCGAGAGCCGCGCACCACTGAACACCCCTGTCATCCCGAGTCTATCCCGAGGAAGCCGAGGGACCTTAGCGACGAATCGCCGTCGTCGCTACCAGGAGACGGGCTCTCTTCGTCAGCCCCCAACCGATGGCGAGGGTGCTCCGAGAACAGTCCACAAGAGGAGGAATCAGGGATGTCAGCACCACTGAGCGCGATCATGATCGGGGCCGGTGAGCGCGGTTACGCCGCCTACGGGCCGTACGCTCTGGCCCATCCGGACGAAATCCAGTTCACCGCCGTGGCCGAACCGACCCCGGCGCGCCGGTTGCGCTTCGCCGAGGCCCACGGTATCGCACCAGAACGGCGGTTCGACACGTGGGACGAGCTTCTCGATCGGGGGAAGATCGCCGACGTCGCTCTCGTCTGCACCATGGACACGCTGCATGCCGCTCCCGCCGCCGCGGCGCTGGAGGTGGGGTACGACGTCCTCCTGGAGAAGCCCATGGCCACCACCCTGGCGGAGTGTGTGGGTCTGGTTCGGGCCGCGGAACGGAGCGGCCGGCTGCTCCAAGTGGCGCACGTGCTCCGGTACACGTCGTTCTTCTCCAAAGTCCACGCCATCGTCGCGTCGGGGCGGCTTGGTGATATCGTGACCGTCGAGCACCGCGAGAACGTGGCCTACTGGCACATGGCCCACTCGTACGTCCGCGGCAATTGGCGCCGGCGGGATCTGTCCAGCCCGATGATCCTGGCCAAGTGCTGTCACGACCTGGACATCCTGACCTGGAATCTCGGCTGCTGCGCCCAGCTCAGCTCCATCGGTTCGCTGCTACACTACCGCGCCGAGAACGCGCCCCCCGGGGCCCCGGAGCGCTGTACCGACGGCTGTCCTGCTGCTGATGACTGCCCGTGGTACGCACCCCGCTTCTACATCGACCTGATCCCCTTGATGCACGTCGCACGTCGCTCGCCCGATGTCGGACAGCGGGTGGCTGCTCGACTCAGCCTCCAGTGTCCTGAGCTGCTGCACCTGATCCGTCGACTGGTACCTGCGGCGGATTACCGCGGGTGGCCCGTTTCCACCATCTCCGAGGACACCAGTCCCCAGGCCCGGCAGCACGCCCTGGAGACCGGGCCGTACGGACGCTGCGTCTACCGCTGTGACAACGATGTCGTCGACCACCAGACCGTCAACATGGCCTTCGAGAGCGGCGCCTCCGTGGTCCTGGTTATGCACGGCCATTCTCACGAGGAGGCACGCACCATGCGCTACGAGGGAACTCGCGCGACCCTGCGCGGCAAATTCGCCTACGGCATCGATGACGTCCTGGAGATCCACGACCACCGCACCGGCGAGGTGGAGCGCATGGACCTGACGGGCCCTGCCGGCGGCACCACCGGGCACGGCGGCGGAGATGAGGGCGTCATGGCATCCTTCGTCCGCGCCGCGTCCCGGGCTCACGCGGATGCCAACGACCGACCCGGGCTTACGACGGCCCGGGAATCCTTGGAGGGTCATCTAATGGCCTTCGCCGCCGATCGTGCGCGGTTGGAGGGGAGCGTCATCGAGATGGCCGGCTTTCGGCGTCAGGCTGAAGCGTGCTGACACGGTACCGGTCGGGCTGTGGGTTCACTCGAAACGCGTCACGAGATGCCCGGGGACGCGGCTCTAACGGACCGGAGGCGTAGAACGATCCCGCCGTATTGCCCTCACTCCTTCTTCTCGAGGCCCTGCAGGAGCATCTCCATCCCTCTCCTGCCGACGGTGCCCCAGTCGGTGTCCTCCGTGTCGAGCAGCCCCTGGAGTACCAGGCCGATGGCCAACGATACGACCACGCGGGCCGCCGTGTCCGGGTCGACGGGACGGAGGGAGCCTTCATCGATGCCCGAAGATATGATGTCGGCGAAGAAGCGTCGGTAGCGCCGATAGGGAGCGATGGTCGCCTCCCAGGTGGTGGGGTCGTAGGTGGACCGGGTCCAGAACTCGAGGAAGACCGGAAGCTGATCGTGGGCTGCGCCGAAGACGTCGCGTATCAGGTCCGTCATGGTCAGCAGTTGTGCCGGGACTGGCTTTCGGCTCTCGCCGATCCCTTCCAGCTGCCGGTCGAGCATCTCCAGCCAGTTCTCCAGTAGCTCCAGGAAGAGCGCCTGTTTCCCCGAGAAGTGGTGGTAGAAGGCGCCCTTGCTGACCTGCGCCCGCCGGCAGATCTCGGCCACGCTGGTTCCGTCGTAGCCGCTCTCGGCAAAGCCTGCTGCCGCCGCACTCAGGATGCGGCTGCGTGTCCTCCCGCCTCGTCCACGTGTCGTCACCCCTTGCCTCCTCCGGTCCTCCGATCTAGCCGGTCGCCGCGAGTATAGCGGATAGGCCCCGTGTGTCAAACCGGCGCGGGATGGTTTGGAGAGTCCGTACCAACAGGGTTCATCGTGCCTCTGTGCAGTCGGGGGTGGAATCGGCCGCAGCTGCGCCTCTTCCACTCGTGATTGAGCTGATATGTCGCTCCCCTGAAGAGGTGCCCAGATCGGCCACGGAATTAGTGCCTGGGCGTTCTCTCATCCCGCCATCCCTATCGGCCCCCTCATTGAGCGAACCACCCCTTGGTCACCACGACTTGCAGTGGGTTGGGAGCGGGGGAGGTGACGCGGCTTGTGCCAGAACAGACCAGTGAGAAATGGCGGGTGGCGATGCGACCTGCCGGGTGGATCGATGGCGGGCACATATCCCGCTGTCCAACGGAATTCCAACTCACCCCAACTCAGCTCTAACGGAATTCCAACCGAACCCAGCGGTCGCTGCGCTGTTTAGGTGGTATCCTAGAGCAAGCGTATGTCATATGCACCACCGATGCCGGCGAACGATAGGGGAGTCGGCCTGCCCGGTTGTGGCTTGGTGCTCATAGGATTTGCGGAGGTGTCTTGGCCGATGAAATCCGCCCGTTGCCCCGTCGACGTGATCGCTGAGGCCAGGAGACTGGCCGCCCTGATGCAGGGTGAGGACCTCCCTCTCGCCTACGATCCTGGCGATCTGGGCTGGGACCAGAATCTGCTCCGGATCGCCCGCGAGTATACCAACTATGGGGCGTTGGTGTCGCAGCTGGAGGAATGGCGTGTCGCGGAGCTGGAAGCCAGCGGCGCAGACTGTGGGCTGCGGTCGCCCCCGCCCGATGGAGCGCCGGGACAGACGTGCCCAAACTGCTCTGACCGGTGGGTGGCTCAGCATGAGCTGTCTGAGGCGGCTCGGAGGACGGCAGAGTGGCTCTACCAGAGATGGCTGGCCAGGAAACTCGTGGCCGATCGTCGCGCTCGGGAGTGACAAGCGACGGTGTCGCGGCTCCTGTACTCTACGAGCGGTGTGCATCGGGGCCCATTGCAGAGGTGCCGCTGAGGTCCAGGAGCCTGCTGACGAAGTCTCCTGGTTCTCAGATGGTAGGGAGGATAGCTCAAGAAAACCCTATTCACCAGGCCCGCGCCCTAATTGCGGCCCACGCAAGGGTAAAAGTGGGGCGCGGGCCCTATGCCCCTTCTCAAGAGGGGGGTCTTGCAGCGCTCTCTTACTACATTCTACCTGCCTGGCCCCCGTCAGCACCTTCGGGCTATCGGAGCCATATCAGGGCGCCTGCCAAGATCTGCAGGAACGGCGCAGCCGGGTCCGGATTCTGTTGCCTGTCGCCTACTGGGAGCCTGGCACCTCGGCTGGAATTCAGAGTGGCTCACCAGGGGGGTGAGGTGGTTGCGTATTCCGACCAGGCCGTCCACTTGTTCCAGGGATGTCGTCCACCTGTCGGAGCGAAGCGACGCTACCAGCGGTATTCTCCCCTTAAGTGGTCGGTATGGGGCGGAACAGGTGGCCGGCGTGAATCGGACTCGGTCGTCGGCAT
>SKLM01000298.1 GCA_007123205.1 Thermoflexales bacterium | reverse complement strand
CGCCATCGCGGAGCGTCGCTCCGCCCGCGCTTTTGAGGACTCTGACTTGACCGAGGAAGAGATTGGCCAGCTTCTCTGGGCCATGCAGGGTGTCACCGGCGATCTAGTCAGTCGCCGCGCCGCGCCGTCGGCCGGCGGGTGTCACCCGCTCATCGTGTATGTGTGCCGGAACAACGGTGTCTGGCGCTACCAACCCCAGGACCACTCTCTGACCCGCCACCGGGAGGGGGATCATCGTGAAGCACTCGCCCGGGCCGCCCTGGGCCAGTCCTTCGTGGCCCAGGCCCCGGCGGTGTTCGTCGTCAGCGCGGTTTTCGAGAGGACGACCAGTCGCTACGGTAACCGCGGACGGGTCCGCTACGTGCCGATGGATGCGGGGCATGCAGCCGAGAATCTGCTCCTCCAGGCCGTCGCCCTGGACCTGGCCGGGGTGCCGGTGGGCGCCTTCGACGATGGCGGCGTCCGGCGAGTGCTGGCCCTGCCGGCGGAGGAGGAGCCGCTATACCTGCTCCCCATCGGGCGCCGCCGCGAGAGGTAACCGCGCGGCCTCCACAGAGCGGAGGCACGTTGCGACACCGGGGCTGGCACGGACGGAAACGATGGGACAGGCCGATCAGAGGATCCTACCAGACCGGTACCAGGTCTCTCCACGGACGCTCTGTTTCGTCACCTCCGACGACGCGGTGCTCCTGCTGAGGGGGGCACCGGACAAGCGCATCTGGCCGGATCAGTACAACGGCGTTGGGGGACACGTCAAGCCGGACGAAGATGTGCGGGCCGCGGCGCTCCGCGAGGTCCGCGAGGAGACCGGCCTGACCGTCGATGACCTGCGCCTGCGCGGCATCGTCAACATCCCCGTGGATAACGGCCGTCAGGGGATCCTCATCTTCGTCTTCACTGGCGTGGCGAAGGACGGCGACGTCCGGCCGTCGCCCGAGGGCACACCCGAGTGGATCCCCTGCGATCAGATCCATGGGCTCGATCTTGTAGAGGACCTGCCCGTGATGCTGCCCCGGATACTGGCCATGGGCCCTGAAGATCCGCCGTTCTTCGCCCTCTACACCTATGACGAAGACGATCGGCTCTCGGTGACGTACGGATCGCCTACTGCATGAAGCGTGGGATCACCTGCGCTTCCAGGTGCATCGTCACCCGGTCGCCCACCTCCAGCTCGTCGTACTTCTTCTCCCCTACCCCGCGCGACGGACGGGGGAAGATCCCCAGCTGGGTACCGATGGCCGTGTACCGCTGGTCGACGTAGGCGAGTCCCACCAGGAAGCCCTCGGTATCCTGGGCACAGGAGGTGACTTGTCCGATGACGCGCCCCCGGCTCTCCGTCACGGCATCTCCCTGTTTGGGCACGCGGACGCCCCTTTGCTCGACGCGGAAGCGCGCGATCTCCATCTTCCGCTGCTTCGCCCGCCGCACCACCGGCCCGCGGCCAACAAAGAACGGTTTGTGGAGCTTGAGGTAGCCCTCGAGACCGGCATCCTGGGGGACGAGGTCTAAGGGCCCTGCCAGCTCGCGCCCGTAGAGGGGTAGCCCGGCCTCGATGCGGAGGCTGTCCCGCGCCCCCAGGCCGACGGGCCGTAGCCCGAAAGGCGCGCCGACCTCGAGCAGTTGGGTCCACAGCGGCTCGGCCACTTCCGGGTGGGCGAAGATCTCGAATCCAGTGGACTGGCCAGTATACCCGCTCTGGGCAATGAACAGGTCGTACATCCCACCGGGCGCGCGCTGGGAGGGGATGCGCGCCTCGATGATCCCCATCCACGTCATCATGAGGAGCCGCCGGCGCAGCTCAGTAACGACAGCGCTGGCCGGCGCGGCGTCGATGAGGGCCAGCAGGATGTCGCGGGAACGGGGACCCTGGATCGCGAGGTTGACCATCCAGGCGTAGCTCTCCTCCGGATCGTGCAGGTTTCGGAGCTGGGTCTGGAAGGTGGGCCTCACCCAGGGGCGCGCCCGGTCGAGCTGGACCTCGCCCGCGTTTACCGCGTTAAGCCAGGCCCAATCCTTTTCCGCATTGGACGCATTGACCACCAGGAGGTAACGCGCCGGACTGAGCCGGTAGACGATGAGGTCATCGATCACGTGGCCGTCAGGATCGAGGAGGAATGTGTAATGGGCCTGACCGGGCTCCGCCTCGCCGGGCCCGAAGTGGATCGGGCGGAGGGCGGTGACGTCATTGGTAGTGACCAGATTGAGGAAGTAGCCGGCATGAGGGCGCCGGACGTCCAGCATCCCCATGTGAGAGACATCGAACAGGCCGGCCGCCCCGCGCACCGCCCGGTGCTCGTCGCCGATGGACGTGTACCATAGGGGCATCTCGTAGCCAGCGAAGGGGGCCATCCTTGCCCCCTGGCCGACGTGCCAATCGTGGAGCACACTCTTCCTGAGGGGTCCGTGCCCTTCTTCCGACTCGAACACGGAGAAGTCGAAGGGTGGGAGGGCCTGGTCCTCGGGCTCCTGATACTGCTCACCGGAAAGACCGATGAAGTAAGGCTTGTGGGACACTGCCGGCGTGAGACCGTCCTCTCTGAGGTCAAGATCGTGCTCGGACACAACCCGGTCGGCGGTTCCCAAATCCCGGACCACGACGGGACCGGGCAGTTTGGCCTTCACGTCCTGGTGATCGAAGAGGACGTGCCCATCGGAGAGATGTCGCAGCCAGGCGATGACCCGGCGAGCGCGGTCAGCCGGCACGATCAGACGATAGCGGTTCCAGCCGAAACGGGTACGTTGTATAGCGGCGGGGCTCATGACCGCGCCGTCGGGGGCCAGCAATGCGATGGGACGCCATTCCTCCTGGGAGAGATCGTCGAGATCTGTGGGCGTGACCTTCTCCACGAACGAGGCCGCGTCATTCCCTTCGAGCTCGATCTGGGCAAACTGCTCTTCCCGCACTCGCAGCTCCGGCACCAGGCAGTGATGCGGGTATCCGCTGCAGGGCGGCTCGAAGTCGATCCCTGCGGCATCGGCCATCTCGGCGACCTCCAAGCGCAGCTCCTCCAGGGCATCAAAGGTGATCTTCCCGCGATAGGCGGGGCCGCTGACGTAAGTATAGGCGAAGGGCTCGATGGCCTCCAGGGCGCGATGGATGACGGAGGCGATCTGCTCCATTTCCGGCTCCCGGAGCCCGCGCTGCGTCACCCAGGGTGTTCCCATCCGGATCCCGCTGGGATCGTCCCCCTCGCGGTCGCCGGGGATGGTGTTCTTGTTGACTACGATGCCGATCATGTCGAGGATGGTCGCCGTAGGGCCACCCTTCAGGGGCACGCCGTCACGCCCGGTCACCGTGGTGCAGTCAAGAAGGAGCAGATGCGTGTCGGTGCCGCCACACGGCACCCGCAGCCCGCGGTCCGCCAGAGCCCGGGCCAGCGCCCGCGCGTTGGCCACGATCTGCTGTTGCAGAGATCGGAACTGCTCGGTGCGTGCCAGGCGAAAGGCCACCGCCATCGCTGCAAAGTTGTTGGCGTGGGGGCCCGCTTGCACCCCGGGATAGACAGCCCGGTCGATCTTCCCGGCCAGCTCCGGGCTGGTGGTCAGGATGCACCCACCGCGCGGACCAGCCAGCGTCTTGTGAGTGGTGAAGGTCACCACGTCAGCATAGGGCACCGGGGTCGGAAAGGCGCCCCCGATGACCATCCCCGCCACGTGAGCGATGTCGGCCAGGAGATAGGCCCCGACCCGATCCGCAATCTGACGGAACTTGAGCCAGTTCGGCTGCCGGGGATAGGCGGTGTATCCGGCGATGATCATCCGGGGACGGTGTTCCAGGGCCAGCTCCTCGATCTCGTCGTAGTCGAGTAACTCCGTCTGCTCGTTGACCATGTAGTGAACCACGTTGTAGAGCCGTCCCGAGACGTTGACGCGACCGCCGTGGGTCAGGTGACCGCCGTGGACGAGAGAGAGCCCCATAATCGTATCCCCAGGCTTCAGGAGCGCCTGCTGGGCTGCCATATTGGCCGGGGCGCCCGAGAGGGGCTGAACGTTGACGTAGATCTGGTCGGCTGGGATGGTGCTGGTCTCGAACGCCTCGGCACAGCGGCGTCGAGCCAGGGCTTCAATAACGTCAACATACT
>SKLM01000216.1 GCA_007123205.1 Thermoflexales bacterium | reverse complement strand
TCTCACCCTCTTCCGCCCAACGCTGGTAGTCGAGCCGATCTGTCAACGCAGGTGACCAAGAATCTCTTACATGACGAAGCGTGTGATCGGAGTACAGGAAGTGCTCGTCTGGCCCCAGCTCATTGATGAGATCCAAGGCGAGCGTCTCCTCCGAGATCTCCAGCTCCCGAAAATATCGTCTCAGCCAACCAATCACCTCATCACAATAGGCCACCAGCTCCAGCGAACCGGTCATTGCACAATCGAGGTATCCGACATCGTGAACCAGATTCGCTCCCCCGATCGCGTTCGCGAACAGGCTGATGGCTGCCTCGCCGGCTGCCTGGGCGTCGAATACCTTGGCGTCGCTGCAGCCAGCTGTGCCGAAGATCGGCAGGCCGTAGTGGTGAGCCAAGTCCCAGCCGAACGGTCCTCCATCAGGCCCACCGTAGACTCCCACCAGCGACCGCATGTCGAGGGTCCCACCGCCCCCGGGGCTCCGGATGAACGGTGATCCCTCCCGTTTGAGCTGGGAAAGCACCAGACCTGCCAGCTGGCCTGCGTTTCCAAGTGCCAGGGCACCGGCCACAGTCATCGGTGCCGTAGTTCCGCGGGAATTACCGGGAATATAGACGGATGGCAGGTTCCGCTCCGCTGCGTACATCAACCGCTCTACGCTCTCCTCGTTGTGACGGAATGCGGAGACCGTGTTGATGTAGTTGATGACGAAGGGATGCCGTTGAAGAGCTTCCAGACCGCCTGCCACGATCTGTGCCATCTCCACCGAGTGGGTGGTACTCGCGCCCTCGCTCCCCACGAATACGATAGGCTTCGTGCTCTCCTGCAGCATGACGGCCATCTGGTGACGCTCATACGCCTCCGGTGGGACATCACTGGGCAGGAACATGGACATCACGAAACTGAGGTTGGGAAGGGCATCCACCAGTCGAACCCCGTTGACTACGTCGTCCAGGACCGCTGTGCGTCGCCTGCCCGTCTCCAGATCGTACACGTTCATGCAGTCAGATCCAACCCCGAAATAGGTCCTGTAGCCACCCAGGGTCATCGCGCGGTTGCCGTTGCGGTCGAAGATCGTCACTGTCTTGGGGGCTGTGCGGACGGCCCATTCCACCATATGGGGCGGAATGCGAATCAGATTCCCGTCGGAGATCGCCGCACCACCTTTCTCGAAGAGATTGATAGCTTCTTGGCTGTAGAATCGCACCCCCGTGCGCCTCAGGATCTCCAGACTCGCCTCGTGCAGGATGGCGATCTTATCTTCGGTGAGACTGCGGAAGTGGAATGAACGATACGCGGTGTGCTCCGTACTAGGCCCATCTACCATAGCTTACCTCCTCTTGAACACTCAGATCGTGTCCTTATGGGGCATCTGGCTGCCCTTATCCAGCTATCCTGGACTTTCCCGCTGTCGGGGCTGGGTGTCCTGGTCGACCAACCAGGTGCCCGGGCCCTCGCGCGCTTCCGTCGATCAGGCTAGTGCTGAAGGAAGTCGGAGAGCAGCGCGTTGAACTCCTCAGCGAACTCAAAGTGTGGCAGGTGTCCACATCGCTCGAATATGTGAAGCCGAGCATTCGCGATGCACTCCGCTCCCGCATAGGCCCCGCTGACCGGAAGAACTTCGTCCTCTCGGCCCCAGACGATCAGGGTCGGAGCTGTGATGGTGGCTAACCCCTCGCGAATAGGCCGCAGGACGGCGTCCCGGGGGCCCAGAGGCCCGAGAAGCGCGCGGGTTGTGGCCAGGAAGGCGCGGGAGGCTCCGGGCAGAGAATACAGCTCATACGCCCGATCAACGAGCTCGTCGGTGAGCAGCTCGGGGTTGTAGAGACACACTCGCCACGATTCTGCGGCTCCTTCCCGACTCGGGCGTGTCAGCCATTCTCCGATTAGAGGGAGGGCGGCAAGACGGTAGAACCGGTGCGGCTTGCTCTCTCCCACGCCCGCGGAGGCCACCAGCACCAGTTTGTCCAGCCGTTCCGGGAAGTCGATGGCGAACTGAAGACTGACCCCGCCGCCCATCGACGAACCAACGAGGTGAGCCTTATCGATACCCTCCTGATCCATAAAGGCCCTGATGAACTCGGCGAAGGTGGCAAAAGTGCGGGGGGCCGAGATGACCTTCTCGGCGCGACCGAACCCCGGCAGGTCGGGAGCATAGACCAGATGATGCTCTCCCAGCGCCTGCACATTGCGAATCCAGCTCTCCACCGATCCCCCGAGACCGTGAATCAAGAGGATGGGCGTTCCACCCTGGCCCGAAGTCCAGTAACGAGTTCTAATACCTCTCACCGTCGTATACTGATCCGCTGGCGCCGTAGAGAACAACGTGAACTCCTTTCCCATTTAACTCGCGAGCTGAACCAAGGCGGTCGCGGGGGCCGGTCACAGGCTCATCGGAACCCGCGCCTTCAACGCTGTGGCGATCCCAACAGCCAAGAATCGACTCTTGTCCTGCCGGAGCTGTCCAACTGCGATCTCCGACACCAAGTGTTGCCGGTTGAGCCCATAGGCGACATCACACCTCGACGGTCTTCCAGCGTCCCCTGCGGAACAAGAAGACGATGAGGATGGCCCGTCCTGACCAGTCAACCGTCATCGCTCCCCACACGCCGGGCAGGCCCCAGCCGAACACGACGGCGAACAGGTAGACCACGGCCACTCGGAAGCAAAGCACACCGAACAGACTCACGTACAGGGGAGTGCGGGTGTCACCGGCGCCTCTCAAGCTGCCCGAGAGGCCCATGCTGATGGCCATGCCCCATTGCCCCAGAGCGGACACCTGGAGGGCCACACCGGCCAGCGCGAGCACCTGTGGGGTGGCACCGAACACTCGCACAATCTGGGGCCCGGCGCCAGCGAAGAGCAGACCCATGAGACCCATGAAGCTGCACGAGAACAGCAGGATCCGTCGTACGCTCTTCTCCGCCATATCAACTTGACCGGCGCCCAGGGCCTGTCCTGTGAGGGTGGAGGCGGCCATCGCGAATCCCCACCCCGACATGAAGGACACCGATTCGACCTGGACTGCGATCTGGTGCGCGGCCAGGGCAGCGGTACCCAACGAGGCTATGATGCGCATAAACAACACGTATCCTACCCGCTGAACCGCTTGCTCTCCCAGATTCGGAAACGCCAGCCGCAGGAGGCGAGCTGCCAGGTCCCCATCCCACCGAAGCAGCAACCGGGGCGACAATCTGATGCCGCCAAAACCTGTGAACAGGGCGCCCAGCATCAAGAATCCGCCGAGGGTTCTCGCGGAGGAAACGGCGATAGCAGCTCCCCTCAGCCCCAGCATGGGAATGGGGCCGCCTCCAAAGACCAGGAGATAGCTGGCGACCGCATTCCACAGGTTCATCACGAGGACGACCAGCATAGGCGTCCGGGTGTCACCGGCCCCGCGCATCACGCCACTGGCAACGGCTACAGGAAAGCTGAAGACGGAAGTCAGCAGGATGACACGCATATATCGTGTGCCCTGTTCAACGACACCGGGACTACCCCCCATCAACCGCAGTATGTCGTCCACCAGGGGGATAAGGACGACGGTTGCCAGCAACGCTGCCAGTACGCCCAGGAGAAGGGCCTGAGCTGCGACGCGTTTGGCCATCTCTGGATCTCCCCGTCCGAGGAAACGGGCTACCATCGCTGTGGCAGCGATGCCAGAAGCCTGGAACAAGCCATCAGCAATCCACACAAGGAGGGTCGTCAAACCCACCGCAGCGAGCGCGACATCGTCTCGAAGCCAACCAATGAGAAGTGTCGTGGTCGTGCCGATGGCCATCGATAGGACGCTCTCCAGAATGGCTGGGGCAGCCAGCCGCGCAATCGTCCGGTCCAGGTTCTCAGGTCGGAGAACCAGCCTGCTCTCAGTGGTCGGGCATAGAATCTCTTGGGTCACCTGCACCCCTTGTTGCAGCTCGCACAACGGGAGACTTGGTCTCTATGTCGAGTCGCGTGCCGGTTCACAAGGCTGACATGATCCGCCAACTCGGGGCGGATGTGATCCTTGCCGTGGTGGCGTTGCATGTTGCACGTTGAAAGTTGGCTCTGCTGAAGAAAGGTCGGTCGCTCGCCGTGGGGAATGCAAGCCG
>SKLM01000369.1 GCA_007123205.1 Thermoflexales bacterium | reverse complement strand
AGATCAACCCGGTCATGGCGGAGGCGCTGATCCTGGTGGCCGCCCAGGTCATTGGCCACGACGCGGCGATTACCCTGGGCGGGCTGGGCGGCTATTTCGAGCTCAACTTGATGATGCCTCTGCTTGCCTACGATCTGCTTCGCTCCATCGAATGGCTGGCGAACGGAACACACGCCTTCACGGAACGTTGCGTCGCGGGCCTCGAAGCAGATGGGGATCGCTGCCGGGAGATGGCAGAGCGGGGCCTGGCTTTGGCCACAGCCCTGGTGCCCATCCTCGGGTACGACCGCGCCGCGGAAATCGCCAAGGAAGCGCATCGGACCGGAAGGACGGTGCGCGACGTGGCCCAGGCGTGGAAGGTGCTCTCACCTCAGGAGCTCGATGAGGTGCTCGATCCCCACCGCATGACGGAGCCGGGTCTGCTGCCCTCGATGGAGTAAGCTGCGGGGCTTCTATGGGGGCTCACGGATGGGGAGTAGCGTGTGATGATTGATCTGGAGGGGAAAGCAGTCTTCGTCACGGGGTCGGCCAGGCGCGTTGGCCGCGCCATCGCCCTGGCATTCGCCGAGCAAGGGGCGAACCTCGTGATCCACCACGCGTCGCCGAGCTCGGCAGAGCAGGCCCGGGAGGCCGTCGACGAGATGAGGGACATGGGCGTGGATGCGTTCATCGTCCGTGGTGATCAGTCGCGGGCTGCTGACGTCGGGCGTATGTTGGCGGAGATCGGGGAGAGGTATGGCCGACTCGACATCATGGTCAACAGCGCCGCCATTCTCAGGCGGATTAATCTCCTGGACGTGACGCCCGAAGAGTGGCGACGGGTCATCGACGTCAACCTGACCGGGCCATTTCTACTGATCCAGGAGGCGGCGCGCCTGATGATAGAGAAGGCGACGTCCGGCGTGATCATAAACATCGGGGATAACAGCGGCCTGAACCCCTGGCCCTCCCATCCACACGCCAGCGTCTCCAAAGCCGGACTGGTGATGCTGACCAAGGTGGCCGCGCTGGCACTGGCGCGGCATCACATCCGCGTCAACTGTGTGGTGCCGGGGCCGGTGCTTGCCCCGCCGGACAATGAGGGTGCGTTTGAAAGAGTGGTCGCGCACCTGCCCCTGGGTGCAGCCGGGAGTCCCGCTCACGTGGGGCACGCCTGCGTCTTCCTGGCGCAGAACGACTTCGCGACGGGCACCATCCTGCGCGTCGACGGAGGCGAGGGTCTGGCGTAATGGGATGGGCAATCGGGCGGCACGTAGCGTCGGGATAAGGAAGGAGGACACATGCTACTGGCGGGGGACATCGGGGCCACCAAGACCAAACTGGGAATCTTCTCCGCGGACGAGGGGCCACGCGCCCCGGTGAGCCAGCGGACGTTTTCTAGCAGGAGCTACCCGGGTCTGGCTGCCCTGGTGGAGGAGTTCCTGGAAGGCGTCGAGTTCGATGTGGAGCGGGCCTGTTTCGGCGTCGCCGGCCCGGTGATCGAGAATCGCGTCGATGTCACCAATCTTCCGTGGACCGTGGACGCCGAGGAACTGGCCAAGACCCTGGACCTGGACTCGGTCCAGCTCCTGAACGACCTGGCTTCCATCGCGAACGGTGTCCCCTTGTTGGATGAAGACGAACTCCATCCACTCCAGGAGGGCAGGCGGGACGCGACGGGGGCCATCGCCGTCATCGCCCCCGGAACCGGCCTCGGTGAGGCTTTTCTCACCTGGGACCAGGACGACAAGCGGTACCGGCCCCACGCCTCGGAGGGAGGCCACACGGACTTCGGGCCGATGACGCCCCGGCAGATCCAGTTGCTCCGCTACCTGTGGGCGCGTTACGAACACGTGAGCTACGAGTTGGTCTGCTCCGGCATGGGGATACCGAACCTTTACGCCTACTACCGGGGTGGGGGGTACGCCGAGGAACCCGACTGGCTGGCCGAGAAGCTGGCCGAGGTCCAGGATCCGACGCCCGTGATCGTCAGCGCGGCCCTGGAGGAGGGCGTCGACTGCGAGCTGTGCACTCTGACGTTAGACACCTTTGTATCGATTCTCGGTGCCGAGGCGGGCAATCTGGCCCTGAAGGTGATGGCCACCGGGGGAGTCTACCTGGGGGGCGGCATCCCGCCCCGCATTCTGCCGGCCCTGGAGAACGGGCTGTTCCTGGAGGCGTTCCACAGCAAGGGACGGTTCCGGGGCCTGATGGAGCGCGTACCCGTGAAGGTGATTCTCAATCCTGAGGTCGCGATCCTGGGTGCGGCGGCCTATGGGCTCAGTCTCTGAGGTCAGGGAGAACTGGGGATTGAGCCGGCTGGATTTTGGGCGGGAGACGTGCGGCCGTCTTCCGGCGGCCGAGCGCCGGGAATGGCTGGTCACCAACGGCCTGGGCGGCTATGCCTGCGGCACGGTCGCCGGCTTGCTCACACGCCGGTACCACGGGCTGCTTATCGCGGCGCTCGACCCGCCCCTGGGGCGCACACTGCTGCTCACCAAGCTCGATGAGACGGCCACCTACGCCGGCCGCGACTACCCGCTGTTCGCCAACCGCTGGGCCGGGGGCGCCCTGGAGCCGGCGGGCTTCCGTCACCTGGAGCGCTTTCATCTCGCGGGAACCACCCCTGTGTGGACGTTCGCGTGCGCCGACGCGCTGCTGCGGAAGCGCATCTGGATGGAGCCCGGGGCGAATACGACGTACGTCTGGTATGAACTGGAGCGGGCGTCGGCACCGTTGACCCTCAGCATCAAGGCCATCGTCAACTACCGGGATCATCATGCCACCACGCGCGCCGACGACTGGTCGATGAGCCTGGAGCCTGTGGAGGCGGGCCTGGGCGTGACGGCGTTCAATGGGGCGGTGCCGTTCTACCTCCTGAGCGACCGCGGTGAGGTCGCAACCGATCACACCTGGTACCGGGACTACACGCTGGCGATGGAGGAAGACCGCGGGCTGCATGCCCGGGACGACCATCTCTACGTCGGACGGTTTCGCGCGGAGCTTCGGCCCGGCGACTCGCTGGCAATCATCGCCAGCACCGATCCTGAGGCCAGGCTCGACGGCAGCGCAGCTTACGGGAGACGGCAGTCGCACGAGCGGCGGCTTCTGGAGCGAAGTGATGACCAGAGGCTGGCTGACGACCTCCGCCGGGGTGCGCCAGATTGGCAGCGCCAGCTGGTCCTGGCTGCCGACCAGTTCATCGTGGACCGCAGCTCGCCCGATGGTCCCGACGGGAGGAGGATTGTGGCCGGGTATCCCTGGTTCGGCGACTGGGGGCGCGACACGATGATTAGCCTGCCGGGGCTGACCCTGACCACGGGACGTCACGCCATAGCCGAGCGGATGCTGCGCACGTTCAGCCACTTCGTGGACCGAGGGATGGTCCCGAACCGCTTCCCGGACGACGGCGGCAGACCGGAGTACAACACCGCGGACGCGACGCTGTGGTACGTCGAGGCACTGCGGGCCTACGTGGCTGCCACCGGGGACGAATCTCTGGCCGGTGACCTCTTCCCGGTGCTGCAGGAGATCATCGAGTGGCACGAGCGGGGCACGCGCTTCAACATCGGCCTGGATGCGGACGATGGGCTGCTGTACGCCGGCGAGCCCGGCGTACAGCTAAGCTGGATGGATGCGAAGGTCGATGATTGGGTGGTGACCCCCCGCATCGGCAAGCCCGTGGAGATCAACGGGCTCTGGTACAACGCACTGCGGACCGTAGCGGATCTCGCCCGGGTTGTCGGCGCACCTGCCGATCACTATGAGACTATGGCGGAGAGCGCGCACCGCGGGTCTGCCCGCTTCTGGAACGAACAAGCTGGCTACTGCTACGACGTCATCGATGGGCCCGATGGTGATGACCCGGCGCTGCGCCCGAATCAGTTGCTGGCCGTGTCCCTGACGCACTGCGCGTTGAGTGAGGACCAGCGAAGGGCTATCGTGGACGTGTGCGCTCGCGAGCTGCTTACATCCTACGGGCTGCGCAGCCTGGCACCCGGTGAGCCGGGTTATGCGGCGTGCTACAGCGGCGACCGGCAGCAGCGGGACGGGGCGTACCACCAGGGGACCGTCTGGGGCTGGCTGATTGGCCCGTTCGTCACCGCACACCTCCGTGTCT
>SKLM01000083.1 GCA_007123205.1 Thermoflexales bacterium | reverse complement strand
TCACCACGGTTAGCGAAAAGCCCAGGACGTCGATGTGCCCGTCGGGGAGCATAGCGACCCGTTCGACCAACTCGGACCAGTTGCGGCCCCGCAGGCCGCGCAGCTCAAGAATGCAGTGTGGCGCAAAAAGGATCTCGCTGTCAGGGTACATACACCTCGTCCTGTCTAAGGGTCTCAAGAGACCATCGCTCAACGCGCCAATGATAGCACGAAAGCACTTCTACATCAAGGGGACATGTTGAACCACAGACATCCGCCGTCGCACTCTCCAGTTCGCCAGTGGACACCAGCTGCAAGCGGCGGATAATGCCCACCCATCCTGACTCCGGGGGACGACACCGACAGGGAGCAATCACTGTGCCGTATGACACGCCGATAAACGCCCCGGACGCTACTTTCGACCGCATCGTGCTGGAGTTCGGAGCCCCGGTCGTGGCGGTCTTCTGGTCAAAGGGACAAGCACCGCGCCACAGCCTAGACAGCGTCCTCGATCAAGCCGCCAGCGCGTACGCCGGTGAGATCCTCCTGGTCAAGCTCGAGGCCATCTCGTGACCTCGTGCCACCTCTTCCTCTGGAGCCCCTCCTACACCTGCGTGTTGCGCAGCGTCTCGGCCGCCACCTCCGGCGCCGTCGGATTGATGTAGAACCCGGAGCCCCACTCAAAGCCAGCCACCTGCGTCAGCCGCGGGATCAGCTCCACGTGCCAGTGGTAGTCCTCCTCGATCGTTGTCCAATATCCACCTCGGGGACGTCGGTAGGGCGCCATATGGACCACGTAGTTGAACGGAGGATCGTTCAACGCCTCTCGCAGCTTCAACAACACCAGCTTCAGTATCTGGCCGAGATCCGCTGCCTCGTCGTCCTCGATCAGGGCGAAGTCCAGCATGTGGCGCTTTGGCAGAATCCAGGTCTCGAACGGAAACCGAGCAGCGAACGGCGACAGGGAGACAAAATGGGCCGTCTCCGCAACCAGCCGCTCCCCAAAGAGCTCCGTCTCCTGCTTGATGTAATCGCAGAAGACGCACCGGTGCTTATAATCGAAGTAGCGCTTCGCACCGTCAAGCTTCTCCTTGACCCGCTTGGGCGTGATGGGTGTGGCGATGAGTTGCGAATGGGCGTGCTGGAGCGATGCCCCGGCACTGCGACCCTGGTTCTTGAAGATTAGCACATACTTGAGCCGTCGGTCTTCCTGCAAATCGATGATCCGCTGCCGATACGTTCGCATCACCTCGGCGATGTGCGCAACGGACAGGTCAGCCATCGCCCGATGATGGTCCGGGGTCTCGACGATCACCTCGTGGACCCCGATTCCGTTCGCCATGTCGCAGAGGCCGACACCCTCCCGGTTCAGCTCTCCCGTGGTCTCCAACGCCGGGTACTTGTTCGGGATGACTCGCACGTCCCAGCCAGGTCCATCCGTGCCGGTTCCCTCCCTGCGTACGGCGTAGACCTCCGGCGGGGTTTCTGACTCGCGTCCCTCGCAGAAGACACAGGACGCGGACTCAGACTGCTCTCTCGTCACCTCGAAATCCGAGGGTCGCTTCGCCCGCTCTGTTGCGATGATGACCCACCGGCCCAGCACGGGATCCTTCCGTAGCTCCGGCATCAGCCGTCCTCCTCTCAACCCCGCGAGGCGTTAGCGCTCCAGCATGATGGTAACCGGGCCCTCGTTGTGGATCTCCACCGTCATGGTGGCCCCGAAGACACCTTCACGCACCGGGACCCGGTAGTTCCGCAGTGCGTCTGCGAGAGCCTCTACCAGCGGTTCCGCAACCTCTGGGGGCGCTGCGTCGACGAAGCTGGGACGACGTCCTTTGCTGGCGTTGGCGTAGAGCGTGAACTGCGACACCACCAGGGCCTCGCCTCCAGCATCGACAAGACCCACGTTCATCTTCCCCTCGCGATCCTCAAATATGCGCAGGCCCGCGATCTTCCGGGCCAGCCAGCTCGCCTTCTCCGCCGTGTCCCCGTGCGTCACCCCGACCAGTACCGCAACTCCCTGACTGATCACGCCAATGACCTCGCCATCGACGCGCACCGATGCCTGGCTAACTCGCTGAACTAGCGCCCGCATCGTCCAATCCTCATAAGATCCCCCTATCTGGGCCCAGCTGAACTCAGGGGAGCTTCACCGCCTCCCGGACCTCCTTCATCACCCGGGAGGCAATGTCGGAGGCGCGGGTGGCTCCCTCCTCCAGCACCTGCCACACTCGACCCGGTTCGTCAGCCAGCTCCGCACGCCGCTCGCGGAAAGGTGCGAAGTAAGCCGCCAGATTCTCTGCCAGCAGCTTCTTGCACTGCACGCAGCCGATGTCCGCGTGCCGGCAGTCCACCGCGATCTGCTCCACCTCCCCCGCCGAGAAGTACCCATGGAGCGTGAAGACGTTACAGATCTCCGGCCGGCCTGGATCCGATAGCCGCCGCCGCTGCGGATCGGTGACCATCGTCATCACCCGCGCCTCGATCTCGTCCGGGCTGGCCGCGATCTCGATGTAATTCCCGAGCGACTTGCTCATCTTCTGCTCACCATCGAGCCCCAGCACTTTGGGGAAGTCCGTGTACTCCGGCTCAGGTTCAATCAGCACCTCGCCGTACCGCTGGTTGAACCGCCTCACAATATCCCGCGTGAATTCCAGATGCGGGGTCTGATCCACACCCACCGGTATCGTATCCGCCTTGTACAGCGTGATGTCCGCCGCCATCAGCACGGGATACCCCACCAGGCCGTAGTTCACGTCCTCGGGGTGCTGCCGCACCTTCTCCTTGAACGTCGGCAGGCGGGTCAGGCGGCCAAGAGGCGTCACCATCGAGAGCAGTGTGTGCAGCTGAGTCACCTCGGGCACGTGGGACTGGACGAAGAGAATCGTGCCCCGCCCCTCCGGATCGATGCCTGCAGCCAGCCAGTCCAGGGCCATCTCATACGTCCACTCGCGCAGCTGGCTCGTGTCCTCCAACGTGGTCAACGCGTGCAGATCAACGATGCAGTAGATGCACTCGTAGTCATCCTGCAGAGCGACGTAGTTCCGGATGGCACCGAGGTAGTTGCCCAGGTGCTGGCGCCCCGTCGGTCGGGCGCCTGAGAATACGCGGCCTTTCTTCTTGTTCATCAAGCGTGGATTCCTTCCCTTTTCACGTCTCCATCTCACCGTCGTATAAGTCAGCCAGTGCCCGTATTCTGGCTGTCCATTGTCGCCCCTTCGCCATCCAGACGGATCCGCGACCCGGCACTGCTAGTCCGTGGCGCAGCAGAAGCTACTGCGCCACGACGAAGGCCAGTGCATGATCGTCGGTATGCGACAGGCTGACGGCCCATTCTCTGAGCCCGAGCTCGTCAGCCCGCTCAGCCGCCCGACCCGACAACCGAACCAGCGGTTTGCCCCAGCGGTCGCCCACGATCTCCGCTTCCCGCCAGCCTATGCCGCCCGGGGCCATCATCCGCACGCCAACCCCCAGGGCCTTAGCTACTGCCTCCTTCGCAGCAAAACGGGCCGCCAACTCTGCTGGACGGCCCCGGGCGTACCGCACCTCATCGGCCGTGAAGACCCTTTCCAGGAAGCGATCGCCGTGCCGCTCCAGAGTTGTCTCGACCCGCGAGATACTGATCAGATCCACCCCGGTAGTAAGCACTCTCACCCCCTCACCCCATGCGTCTGCCTTGTGTCCTGCTCGAGTCAGGGCGGCCCCGCGATGGCCAGCGCGTAAGCATCTGGATCGAGCCAGCGTCGCGCGGCTGCCTGCACCCTGTCCGGAGTCACCGACCTGATCAGCCTTTCGTACCGCTGGAGGTAATCGAGGCCCAGACCATGACGCTCCATGCTCAGGATGGAACTCGCCACGCCTGCGTTGGTCTCCACCTGTAGGGGCATACTTCCCGTAAGGTACGCCTGGCAGTCGCTCAACTCGTCCTCTTCCACTGGTTCCTCGCAGATACGCCCGATCTCCGCCCGGATGCTCGCGACAGCCCGCTCGACGTTGGCCGGGCTCACGCCCGCCACAACTCGCCAGGGACCTGGTCCTGGCCCTCCACTCAGACGACTATACGAGGAATAGGCCAACCCTTGCTCGTCCCGTACCTTCTCTCCCAACCGCCCCATCAGTCCGAACAC
>SKLM01000104.1 GCA_007123205.1 Thermoflexales bacterium | reverse complement strand
GTCTTCTTCCTTGTCCCCCGCATCTGCCCGGACTGTGGTGCGATCGGAATGCTGATTCGCTGGGGCACCTACCAGCGACAAGTCCGGACGGGCCTGACGGTCTACTGGATCCGGGTACAGCGAGTGCGCTGTAAGGCCTGCAAGCGCACCCACAGCCTCTTGCCGGACTTCCTCCACCCCTACCGACGCTACGTGGTCGCGCGAATGCAACGGGTCATCTCCTGGTATCTCCTCGCTGGGCTGGGCATTGACCGCATCATCGAACGCTTACCAGGACAGGGCCCGGACCGCTCGACCGTCCGCGAGTGGATCACGTCTTTCGCCTACGGCGCGGGCGAGCTGGGGTTTGACCTGTTGCGTCGTTGCCTGATGGATCTCAATCCCTTGGCCGAACTGCCAGAGTCCCCACCGCCCGAGCATCTCGATCGGGTGCCCGATCCCACCAAACGGCGTCGCTTGGAAAACGCTCATCGATTCTGGCAATGGGCCGAGCATCTGTACGCCCAGGCCAAGGACAGGCTGCCTCGCCTCCACTTTGCGGGTGATCAACTGCTGCCTTTCGTCCTCCATTGGCTGCAGAGTGAGGGGGTTCCACCCCGTCTCCTCTGGTCCCCGCGCCTGTCCACCACCCCGACCGAGCCCTTCTAGATCCCGGTTGGGCTTCGCACGCGGCTTAGCCTCGCAGCAGCACGCTTGGACGCTTCCTCCGGGCTCGCAGCTAGCTTGACCGACTGCTTGCTCTCCACTCGCCGCTCCATGCGGCCCATCACCAACAGAGTTTCGCATTATGTAGGCCTCCTTCTTCTGGTACACTGGTGCCAATCTGAGCAAAGAAAGGAGGCCAAACGATGTCCCGGTCTGAAGACCGCCGCACCGAGATCGCGCTGTTCCGTTACACCCTTATCCTGCCCTTTCTGCGAGGCGAGCATCCGCCCGGCGGCAGGCAGCGACTGAGGGAGCAAGTCGCCCGACGCCATTACGACATTCCCTACTCCTCTCGCGCCACCGTCAGCCCGTCCACGCTGGCGCGCTGGGAGCGGCTCTACCGCGAAGGCGGGTTCGACGCTCTCAAACCCAAGCCCCGCTCCGACCGCGGTCAGCCCCGTGCCATCTCTCACGAGACCCTCGACCGCGCCGAGACCCTCAAACGCGAGCAGCCCCGTCGCTCCGCGCGTTCTATCATCAAAATCCTCTCCCTCGATCAGACCAACCCCACCCCCGAGGAGCGCATCGCTCCCCGGACTCTGCGTCGACACCTGGCTCTGCGCGACGCCACCTCGGCTCAACTCCTCAACGAGCAACGCCCCAAGCCCTACCGCCGCTTTCAACGGAGCCACTTCGGCGACCTCTGGCAGGGCGATGCCACTCACGGCCCTTACCTTCCCGACCCCGCCAACCCCGGTGAGGAACGGCAGGTGTTTCTCTTTGCTTTCCTCGACGACCACTCCCGCCTCGTCCCCCACGCCCAGTTCTATTGGAATACCCAACTGCCCCGCATGGAAGACTGCCTCAAGCGTGCCATCCTCCGCTACGGCTGCCCCCTGGCCATCTACGTTGACCTGGCCAAGGTCTACACGTCCAAGCAGCTCGACACGATCTGCGCCACCCTCGGCATCCAGCGCATCCTCGGGACCCCCTACTACCCCGAAGGCCGCGGCAAGATCGAACGCCTCTTCGAGTTCGTCCAGTCCGATTTCCTGCCCGAACTCTCCAAGTCCAACGTCGCCACCCTGCCCCAGCTCAACGAGTCGCTCCTGGCCTGGCTTCAGGTCGTCTACCATCGCAAGCTCCACTCCGAGACCGGTCAAGCCCCTCTCGAACGGTTCCGGCAGGATCCTGCCCCTGCCACCCGTCCCGCGGATCCGGAGGAATTGCGTCAGGCCTTCCTGCATCGCATCGAGCGCACGGTCACCAAGACAGCTACCGTCTCCTTCAAATCGAACCGCTACTCCGTCCCCGCTTACCTCCGCACCAAGCAGGTCGAACTGCGCTACGATCCCTTCGACCTCACTCGCATCGAGGTCTGGTACAACGACGCTTTCCTCGAGCTTGCTCAACCTGAGGAAATCGTCACCACCAGTCACCCCGACGTCGAGCTCGATCCTGTCCCCAAACCACCTCCCGACTCCGGTCTCGACTACCTGGCCTTGCTGCGCTTGGAGCGCGAGCGTCTCATCCAGGAGCAGCTTGATACCATTCACTTCACGCAACTTGACACACGCAACTCAAAGGAGGACTCGTCCGATGATCGCGCTCAATGACTTCTACGGCTTCCAGCAAACCCCGTTCACCAAATCCATCGCCACCGAGAACCTGTATCCCTCGCGCGGCCATCAGGAGGTCCAGGGCCGCCTCAGTTTCGCCCTCCATGAACGCCTGCCAGCCCTTATCACGGGCGATGTTGGCACCGGCAAGTCCACCGCCCTCCGTGCTTTTGCCCAATCCCTCGACCGGAACATCTATCACGTCGTCTATCTCTCGAATCCGTATCTGACCGTCCCTTCCCTCTACCGCCAGATCGTGGTAGGCCTACACACGGAGCCCGCCTTCGGCTTCCGCCGCCTCCTCCCTCAGTTCCACGCCACCGTTGCCGACTTAGCCCGCAAGGGCCGCTATGTGCTCCTCATCGTCGATGAAGCCCATCTGCTCCCTGCCGAGCTCTTTGAACAACTCCGCTTCCTCCTCAACCAAGATATGGACTCCACTTCCTCCGTCACCCTAGTCTTGCTCGGCCAACCCGACTTGGCCCACAAGCTGCGCTTCGCCCCCTATGAAGCGCTCTACCAGCGCATCGCCGTCCGCTACCAGCTCCTTCCCTTCGACCTGGAGGAGACCGCTGGCTACATCAAGCATCATCTACGCGTCGCTGGCTTCCAGGGCTCACTCTTCAGCGACAGCTTCGTCGGCGGCGTGTACAATCACAGCAAAGGCGTCGCGCGCAAGATCAACAACTTATGCCGCAGCGCTCTCCTTCTCGGCACCTCCGAGAGGAAGCAGATCCTCGACGAAACCGACCTCAAGCGCGTGATCCTGGATCTTGAGGGATCGGTGGCCTGATGACACCTTCCCGATTTCTGCGCCGCGCACGGTTCGCCCGCGCTTGCTGGTGGCTCGCCCTGGGCATCGCCATCCTGCCCCTCAAGCCCCGCTCCAAGCACCTCCAGCCCGGCTTCGGCCCCCGTCAGGCCTCGATTACCGATCGCGACCACGCCCGCCGCTGGTTCCTCGACACCGATGCCAATCTCGGCGTCGTCTTGGGCGGCCCTGCCGGTCTCGTCGTCGCCGATTGGGATGATGCCTCCGCTTACCTAGACTGGTCAGCTTCCCTGGGTGGCTCTATCCGCTCTCTCACCGAGCAGACCGCCCGCGGCTTCCACGTCTTCTTCCTTGCCGAAACGCGTCTACCATCCGCTGCTGACACCTCGTGCGAGTTCAAGACCAGCGGCGCCTGTGCCGTCGCTCCCTCGATTCACCCTTCCGGCACACGCTACAGCGTCGTATATCCCAACCCCATCACCACCCTCGACAGCATCACGGCTGGCTCCCTTTTTCCTTTTCTGAGCGGGGTTTCCCAACCGAGAGCACCGCTGGACTCCGCCAGAGCCTTCCACTCCCTCACATCAACTAGCCTGATCGGTCGGATCAAGGCGGCACGCTCGATCCTCGACGAGCTCCGCAGCGTCGGCATCGAACTCCGCCCGGTCGGTCGCGATACTCTCGTCGGCCGCTGTCCCTTCCACGACGATCACATCCCCAGCCTGTGGGTCTACCCCAACCGCGGCCTATGGGGCTGCAATCGTCCCGACTGCCCCGCCGCTGGAACTCACGATGTGATCAACTTCCGCGCCCGGTGGCGATCTATTTCCAACCGGGCGGCCATACGCCAGCTCGCCGATGAGTATCTGTGACCCCGGCCCTACTCGTTCCTACCGGCCCCCGGAAGGGGGCCTTTCTCTGCTCCTGGCACCCCATTCAATCTGACCATTCGCCGTTCAGATACTGTGGCCCCTAACACCATGTCAGCCTCTTGGGCTGATGTGTTGTATTTGACACTGCGCCAGAGGTCGCAGCGGACAGCAGCCAGGGCATCAATGAAGGTCGGTTCCTTC
>SKLM01000354.1 GCA_007123205.1 Thermoflexales bacterium | reverse complement strand
CCCTGCCGACCCGGACCACGCACCACTCAGAGTACAACAGTGCCACACCTGTCATTCCGAGCGCAGCGACGAATCTCGCCTCCACGCCACTCAAACGTTCAAACCTCCCAACCTGCTAACGTGCCAACGCACGCACGTCCAACCTGTAACCTTCAACCTCCAACCTTCAACCCCTACCCACCCAGACCACGCACCACTCAGAGCACAAAAGTGCCACACCTGTCATTCCGAGCGCACCGAGGAATCTCGCCTCCACGCCTTTAACCCGTTCCAACATTCCAACCCGCTAACGTGCCAACGCACGCACGTCCAACCTGCAACCTTCAACCTTCAACCCCTACCGCCCGCCGCTGCCGCAACACCTCATACAGAATCACCGATCCGGCCACCGCAGCGTTCAACGAGGTCACCGCCCCCCGCATGGGCAGCTCAACCAGAAAGTCGCACCGTTCGCCGACCAGGCGGCGCATACCCCGCCCCTCGCTGCCCACGACGACCCCCAGAGAGCCGGTCAGGTCAGCCTCGTCGTAGGGCTGTGCGCCCGGCATAGCCTCCAGACCAGCTATCCAGACGCGCTGCTCCTTCAGCCATTCCATCGCCCGCACCAGATTAGTCACCTGTGCAACCCGCAGGTGCTCGACAGCACCGGCCGAGGTGTGGACCACCGTAGGCGTGATGTCCACGGCCCGACGCCGCTGGATGACCACGCCGTGGACGCCCACGGCCTCCGCGGTGCGCAGCAGGCTTCCCACATTGTGAGGGTCTTGAAGCAGGTCCAGGAGCAGAAACAGAGGAGGTTGGCCGTCGGATTGAGCCAGGCCGAACAACTCGTCCAACGAGCTATAGCGGTACTCGGTGGCCTCTAGCACCACACCCTGATGGCTGAAGGGCCCAAACCGATCCAGCGTATCCCGATCCGCCCGCTCGATCGGCACACCTGCCCGGTTCGCCAGGTGCACGACCTGCTCGACGATGCCCCGCTCTCGAATACCGTGAGCCAGCAGCAACCGGTGAAACTGGCGTCGACGGGCTCTGAGGGCCTCGTGGACTGCATTCCGCCCGTAGAGCGCCTCGCTCATCCGGAGCCCGACCCCAGGCGCCAGATCGGGCCTTCGGGCCGGTCGTCAACCACGATCCCCAGCTCCGCCAGCCGGTCCCGTAGCGCGTCGGCCTCTTGCCAATCCTTGTTTCGCCGATACTGCTGGCGGATGCCCAGGATGATCTCCATAAGCCCCTCGACTAGCTCACCACTGGCCTCATCGGTCAGCTGATCGGGAATGATACCGAGAACGTCTCCCCCTAGCTCCCGGTAGACGTCATCGATGGCGTCGAGAGTCGCCTGACCGAGGGACTTGCCGGAGTTCAGCAGCTCGTTGACGTCCCTATTCAGATCGAACAGCGCGGCAATCGCCCGTGGCGTGTTGAAATCATCGTTCATCGCCTCCAGGAACCGCTCCGAGTAGGACGACAGCAGGTTAGCCTCTGACCGATCGACGGTCGCCGAAGGTGCAACTCGCTCCTTCCGCTGGCGCAACGAGCGCACCGTGTTGTGCAGTCGTTCGACGCCACGCTCCGCGCCGAGCATAGCCTCCCTACTGTAGTCCACCGGTTTTCGATAGTGGCTCGAGAGGATGAAGAAGCGAATCGCCTCCGGGCTATACGTCTCCAGGGCATCCTTGATAGTCACGAAGTTGCCGAGACTCTTGCTCATCTTCACATTGTCGACGGTCAGGGAACCGGTCAGCACCCAGTATCGAGCGAAGGGCTTGCCCGTCGCCGCCTCCGACTGAGCGATCTCGCACTCGTTGTGAGGGAAGATGTTATCCACTCCTCCCCCGTGGATATCGAACGTCTCGCCCAGATACCGCGTCGCCATGGCAGTGCACTCGACGTGCCAGCCCGGATAACCCCAACCCCACGGAGAGGGCCAGCGCAGGATATGCTCGGGATCGGCGTGCTTCCACAGGGCGAAGTCGGCTGGATGCCGCTTCTCCTCCCGCACATCCACCCGCGCTCCGGCCTCCAGGTCCTCGACATCGCGTCCGGAGAGCTTACCGTAGTCATCAACCATTTCCACCGAGAAGTAGACGTCCCCCCGCTCCGTCTCGTAGGCGTACCCTTTTTCTAGGAGGGTCTGGACGATCTGAATCTGCTCAGGGATGTGGCCGCTGGCCCGGGGCGCGATATTCGGGCGCTGCACTCCGAGGGCGTCCATATCCTCGAAGTAGGACCGTTCGTAGGTTGCGGCCACCTCCATCGGCTCGACTCGTTCCAGCCGGGCCTTCCGGATGATCCGATCCTCACCGCTATCGAGCAGGTGCCCGACGTCTGTGATGTTCTGTACGTAGCGCACGTCGTAGTCCCGATAGCGCAGATAGCGCACCATGACGTCGAGGGCAACGTAGGTTTTCGCATGGCCGAGATGAGCGTGATCATACACCGTGGGCCCGCAGGCGTACATGCCGACGTACCCTTCCTGCAGCGGTTCGAATCGCTCTTTCTCACGCGTGAGGTAGTTGTAGATCCACAAGCCCATTGGTCTCTCCCCCCTGTTGGCGCGGAAAGCCGCGTCTACTCCTCTATCCGCGCGAATAGCATCCGACCAGCCGACGTCTGCAGCACCTTAGTCACAACCACCTCGGACCGCTGACCGATATACGGTTTCCCATCCTCAACGACCACCATCGTACCATCGTCGAGGTACCCTACCCCTTGACCCACTTCCTTTCCCTCCTGGATGATCTCGATATCGATCGACTCACCGGGGAGGAAGAGCGCCTTGACGGCGTTTGCCAGCTCGTTGACGTTGAGCACCTGCACGCCCTGCAATTGGGCCACGCGGTTCAGATTGTAGTCGTTAGTCACGATTGGACTCCGCATCCGCTTGGCTGCCAGCACCAGCTTGTCGTCGACATCCTGAGCGCCCTCGACATCCACATCGGCCACGCTCACCGGATTCACCGCGTCATCCTGGAGCCGTCGGAGCATCTCCAACCCCCGTCGCCCTCGCCGACGGCGCAGCGCATCCGAGGAGTCCGCAATGTGCTGGAGCTCGTTGAGCACGAACCGGGGCACGACCATCTCCCCCTGGATGAAGCCGGTGCGACTGATGTCGGCGATACGTCCGTCGATGATGACGCTGGTGTCAAGCAGCACCGAACCTGAGTTGGTCCCCCCAGCCCCCCGCATGGCTCCTCGATCGTGCAGTTGACCCCGGATCAGGCCGAAGATGTCGCTTTGACGCGTGACCATCACAGTAATGCCGAAGTAACCGAACAGAACGGCAGCAATGAAGGGCAGAATCTGCCTGAACGGTGACGGCAGCAGAGAGAGAGGGAAGACCAGCAGAGCGGCGACCAACAGGCCAACGACAAGGCCAACGATGGCCGCAAGAAGCTGCTGCGCTGGGGCCCGCCGGATCCGGTTGCGGATGGCGACGAACGGTCGCACCGTGAAATAAGGTGTGAGGATCAGACCTGCCAGTGCCCCAACGAGGAAGAAGATCGTGCCATACTCATAGGGGTCGGCGTTTAGCACCGCGGCCATATGCGTGCCACTGAAGATGCCCCCCACCGACAGAACGAACATACCGACAATGCGAGAGATAAAGTCCGCACTCACAACACACCCCCTGGGATAAGTCCAACACACAAAAACAGGTAAGGCCAGCCAATCCTCACCTGCCAGGGGCGTCCCTCAGCAGCTCTCCGGCTACCGTGCCCGGGCGCAGACTACCTTCTGGGTGTAGATTCCCACCTAAGCGAACCTAGGCCCGCGTCTTCCTCGTAGCATGATGAGCAATAATGAGCAAGATGAGAACACGCCACACGCCATCAGACCACGGGCAAGGGAAACGCCCACTGTGCGGGCAAATCTTAGCATGCACCAGGCCAAAAGTCAAAGACACCGCACCTTCCCGCACCCATCCAGACCACCTTCACACCTGTCATTGCGAGTGACTCATGGTGCCCAGCTTGCCAAGCTCGCGCAGCGAGCCGTAGCCACGCACCACGCAGAATGGAAGAGACACCGGACGGAGTTTCTGCTCGTAGTCAGCCACGCAGCGTAGCGGAGACCACCTTCACACTTGTCATTGCGGGTGACTGATGGTGCCCAGCTT
>SKLM01000252.1 GCA_007123205.1 Thermoflexales bacterium | reverse complement strand
GGTGTACTGCGGCCAACCAGAAGATCACGTAGGTACCGTGGCTCTGATGCCATTTCCAGGCGTCAGGACCCAGCAACCGTAGAGCCGCCGTATTCGACGTGCAGGCCAGCACGATGGCGATAATGGTTGCCACAAAGGCACCGAAAGCCCAGGGACTCATATCCACCAGGTACCCGATGACGTCCCAGTCTCTGGCCCCCCAGACGAAGAGGACGTGAACAACGGACCAGATAGCGAACCAGATCCCCAGTTCCGCCCTCCAGTTCACGGGAAAGGGTTCCCTGGACCACTCCCGGATAGACGGCCATATCCTAACGCTGGGACCGATGGTCATCACCAGGAACAGCAGGAAGTAAGAAACGGCTGCGACCACGCGCTGGATGTCATATCCCACCGCCCATAGAAGGAAGGCGACCGCGATGCTTCCTATCGCTACGACCAGATGACGACTGAATTTGTTGGTTGTGTCCATTCTCATATTGGTACCTCCTCAAAGCGCATCGGAATCAACTCACACCGCTCAGATGCGGTGTGCTACTGTGTCGGACAGAGAAACCCGCCTCCCGGTCGGGACCCATTCCCCTTTTCGGCCTCGCCACCTCCTTCCACCATACGCTGTGCCCTGGGCCCGTGCTCGTCACGCTGGAGCGCCGCCGCCGATTCGCCCCCAGCCCCGGACCGCGACCAGGCGTTTCCGTGCTGGCGCTCCCAACGGCCAGGTCCTTGGGACCCGCTGCGACAGCGACCGACGTCTTACTCTTGAGACTCTCCTGTCTGGCCATCCCCATGTGGCTGCCCGGGCAACGGACAACACCATCGATTCCGGGGTCTCCGTTAGTCCTTCGGAGCAGACCCCGGGCGCACCAAGGGTCGGCCCCTGCCCTACTCGATCCGCGCCTCGGCACCCAGGTCGTCGGTACGCACGACGTATTCTTCCCCCTCTGCCAGTATCGTCAGCTGCCAGCCCGGTGTGATCACCTCCGCGCATGCCTCATCGGGCTCACCCAGCCCCAGACAGGCATCCGGCCATTCCGTCCACTGGGCATCCACGACTTCCATCTCCTCCATGGCGATGCCGGTCTCGTCGCTGAGAGCCATCATCGCAGCCTCCTCGATCTCAGGCGGTGCGTCCGTGGGGTCTTCTGGCGGCGCCGGCTCGCACGCACTCAACGCCAGTGCCAGCCCCATCACTACGACGGCCGCCACGATCATCTTCGTCTTGCGCCAATCCATCGTCTATACCTCCCATTTCCTCGCGTACTGACATCATCGGAGCTCCCGCTCGAGCTCCTCCTTGGACCTCCCGCCCCATCACTCGCGTCTCATCACCTCCCCGAGCTGATCATCATACCCGGACCGAAACGGTTGTTGTCGCGTAGATGCCAGGCCTGGCCCGTCCCCCGGGGAGGGTCCGAGCCCTGCTGCCGGGAAGCCGGCGTGAGGCCGGCAAGGTGACCAACCGATGCCGAAGCTGCCCATACGCCACCATCGCCTTCCCTCATTGCCTCGATTTCCCCAGCACCTGGCTCCGCCCAGTCCCGACATGCATCTTGCCCGACAAAGCATACCACAAAGACAGGACCCACAACCGACGGCCTGGGTTGGACTTGGGTTTGAGTTAGGTTGGAAGGAGATGGCACTGCGTTGGAGATCTGGAATAGTGGATACCTGGGGAGAGGCCCTCGCCAACGACGACGCGGCCACGGAACCATCCGCCGGACGTTCAAGCTGTAGTGTCTCGCGGGCGGAGGGGCCGGCCCGGAGGTTCGCCGGATTCAGCGTTCCTTGAGGTGCCGTGGATCGTGACTGAAGGGTGCCGGGGCCGGCGGATGCAGTGTACCGTACCCTATGCAGCAGCAACGGGCCCGCTTTGACAGGTGCACCGCACCTCTGAGGTGCGGCGCACCGCATCACGGGAAAGGCGTTGGACTTGCTGTGCTCTCAGACGGCGATATTCTGCTCTCGCACGAAGTGGGCGACAGCCTGACGAAGAAACTCCTCGTCGATCTGACCCAGAGGCGAAGGCGTCTCCAGGATCCGCTCCGGGATCCGCAGTTCCGCCGGCTCGAACCCCGCGCGCAGCTTGAACTCGTACTTCCGCCGCAGGGTATCGGCCCCCAGCCGGTTCAGATCCTCCTCGCTCCAGTCGAGGCCCACCGCTGCCAACGCGCGCTGGACGGTGTCGCGCGTGTAGATGGAGCGGGCGAAATAGCAGACCACCAGGCTGGCCAACACCTGCCGCCAGCGCTCCTCCTCCAGCAGCGACTCGGCCACCTCCGACGGCTCCAGCGCCCTTCCTTCGCTGGCCGTCTTCTGATCCACGCTGTAACCCGCGCTGTCCAGATGGCTGTGCCGCGCGCCGGTGAGATAAGTCAGGTAGCCAGCAGGACCGGTGTGATACCCCGGCATCTCGTTCTCGCCGAACGCCAGCGCGAACTCCTCTCCGCCGTAGATCGACGCCGCGTGGTTCACCCCCCGACCGAGGGCCCGGTAGAAGCCCGTCGGCTGCGACACGATCCTTCTCACCGCCCCCATGTAGGCAGGATAGTCGCCCCAAGACAGCCGTATCCCATCCGTCTCTTCGGTGGAAATCAGCCCCCGCTCCATAGCCTCTGTAGCCCATGCCAGCACCACGCCCGTGCTCATCGCGTCCAGACCCTGGATCTCCACCTCGTCCATGAGCTTCAGCATACCCTTCACGTCGCAGCCGCCAACCATGCTCCCCAGGGCATACATGGGCTCGTAGTCATAGCCCAGCATCGACGTCTTGTAGAAGTACGGCTCCTCCGGATGGGGGATCCGCAGCGCCGCCAGGTGGATGCAGGCCACCGGGCAGTGGGCACACGCCAGCCGCCGCCCCAGATACTCCTCGGCCATGCGCTCACCCGAGATGGCCTCAGCCCGCTCGAAGCGGCTCTCCTGCAGGTTGCGCGTCGGCAGCGCCCCAATCTCGTTCAGCGGCAGCACGTTCATCGGCGTGCCCAGCTCGTGGTACTTCTGCATCAGGTCGGACTTCGTCGCCGCGTCGAATATTTCGTCGTACGCATCCCGATAAGCCCGCCGGTCCCCCACCTCGAGGCCCGTTCCACCCACCACGACCAGGCCCTTCAGCCGCTTGCTACCGAACACAGCCCCCAGCCCCAGCCGCCCAAAATGGCGGTACGTCTCCGTGATCACACAGGCGTAGCTCACCTGCCGCTCTCCGGCCCGCCCGATCCGCATGATCGACCGCTCCCCCGCCCCCGACTCCCGCTCGCGCAGGATGTCGCCCGCGGTGTAGCTGGACCGCATCCCCCACAGCGTCGACGCGTCCCGGAAGCGCACGCCGTCCCGCTCCACCACCAGGTAGATGGGCATCGTGCTCGCGCCCCGGATCACCAGCGCGCCGTACCCGGCCAGTCGGAGCGCCACCGCACTCCGCCCGCCGGCGTGACTCTCGCCCAGGTTCCCGGTATGGGGGGACTTGAACATGGCCACCGTCTTCGAGGCCAGCGGGAACAGACCCACCAGCGGCCCCACGGCGAAGATGATGGGGTTCTCCTCCCCCAGCGGATCGACCCCCTCCGGACACTCCTCCTCCAGCAGCCGGCTGGCCACCCCCGCCCCGCCCAGGCTCTCGTCGAAGAGGTCAGGCCGCTCGTCGATCCACCAGCGGCGGCGCGACAGGTCCACCGTCAGAACGCGCTGCAGAAGATCACGATGTACCACCATCCACCTCCTCTAACGCCAGGACGTCGTAGGGGCAGTAGGGCGCGCAATAGCCGCAGTAGACGCATATCTGCGGCTTCCCCTGCTCCGCGTTCCACAGCACGGCCCCCAGGGGGCAGGCGCCCACACAGTGCTCGCACCCGATGCAGCGGTCGGCCTTGAACCGCACCCCCCTACCCTCGCGGGGTACCAGGGCCTCCGTAGGGCAGACCCTGGCACACGGCGGGTCCGCGCAGGCCCGACACACCACCACCACGAAGCCCCGCCGCATACCCCCCGCCGAGCGCACGTGGATGCACGATCGGGCCAGCCCGCCCTCCCCCGTGCGCCGCGCGCAAGCGAACATACAGCTCTGGCACCCCACACAGCGGTCGATATCGATCACGGAAAGACGTCTTGCCATACTTCCCCCTTCTGGGC
>SKLM01000451.1 GCA_007123205.1 Thermoflexales bacterium | reverse complement strand
GGGCTCCCAATTCGGTATCTGGTGCCGCCGGCCGTTCGGCGGTACGTACTTGCGCATCATCTCTACTGCAGCTAGGGCCTCCGTCGTCGACAGCAACAGAAGGGTGGTGGATTGGCGAACGCGTGGCTGTCGCCTTCCTCCGCTGGAGGTGGCAGGCTCTAGGTCGCCCACGTCCCAGGTTCGGGCGTGGGTGTGGTTCGGTGGGGCACAGGAGCCGAAGGAGGTGTCTATATGGGCAGCAGCGAAAGCGCTTCGGGCACGAGAGGGTCTCAGAGGGCGGGCAGCCGGCCGGGCGCGCGCGTGGGGATCATCGGGGGCAGCGGTCTGTACCGTATGGAAGGACTCTCGGAGATCGAGACCCTGAGGGTGACCACGCCCTTCGGAGAACCCTCAGACGCCGTGGTGATTGGTGATCTTCGTGGGGTTCCGGTCGCTTTTCTGGCGCGGCACGGGCGCGGACACCGATTGATGCCCAGCGAGGTTAACTACAGGGCGAATATCTTCGCCCTGAAGCAGCTGAGCGTGGAGTACGTCATTGCGGTCAGCGCCTGCGGATCCCTGCGGGAGCAGATCCATCCGGGGGAGGTGGTGATACCGGATCAGCTCTTCGACTTCACCAAGAAGCGGGAGTATACCTTCTTCGGCGAAGGGCTGGTGGCTCATATCGGGACCGCGGACCCGTTCTGTGCGCAGCTGTCATCGCTGGTGGGGGAGGCGGTAGCCGGGGCCGGCGGGACGGTTCACCCCGCGGGGAGTTTCATCACCATCGAGGGGCCCCGCTTCAGCACCCGGGGGGAGAGCTTCGCCTTTCGCGCTTGGGATATGGACATCATCGGGATGACGACGAGCCCTGAGGCGTTCCTCGCGCGGGAGGCGGAGATGTGCTACGCCGTGATGGCGCACGTCACCGACTACGATGTGTGGCACGAGACGGAGGAGGAGGTGAGCGTCGAGGCCGTGATCCGGGTGCTCCGACAGAACACGACGCTGGCGCAGGAGGCCATCGCGGCCCTGGTGCCCACACTGGTGGCGGGCAACCGGAGTTGCCGATGTGGAGAGGCTCTGGCGACGGCGATCATCACGGATCGCGAGGCTGTTTCAGAAGAAGCCCGCGAGAAGCTGGCGCCCATTGTGGGCAAGTACCTGGACTAGAGGGGTTCGGACACCGCTCAGGATGATGCAGCGTGTGATGGCTGACACGGCCTGGCTGACGCGGCAGGGGCCGTCGTGATGAACCGGATGTCGCGCGACGTTCAACAGACGCAGCCGATGGGGACTCTGGTTACGAGCGACCGGCGGGAAGCGCTGCTTCTGATCATAGCGGGCTGTTTCGTCCTGGTGGGGGCGGTAGGACTACATCTGGCCTATACGCCTTTCACGACGGGCCATATGGCCTTCGTGTTGTTGTCGTTCTTCCTTTCCTTCACGACTGCCCATCTCGTCTTGCGTCGCCTGCCCGGCCGGGACCCCCTACTCCTCCCTGCTGCCGCCTTGCTAAGCGGGTGGGGGCTGCTGGTAATCGGACGGACGGCCCCCGGCTTCGTATCGCGTCAGGCCACGTGGCTCATGCTCTCGGTGCTGGCGATGGTGGCGGCGACGGAGATCGGGAAGGACCTGCGCTGGCTGCAGCGCTACCGGTACACGTGGCTGGCCGCGGGACTGGTGCTACTGGCAGCCACGCTGATTCTGGGCGTCAATCCGGTGGGCTTCGGTCCCCGCCGCTGGCTGCGGGTGGGGGGTGGGTATCTTCAGCCCTCGGAGCCGCTCAAACTGCTGATGGTGGTCTACCTGGCCTCCTATCTGGCTGATCGGCGGCGGTTACTGGTAGCGGAAGGTCGGAGGATCGGTCCGCTGCGGGTGCCACCGCTGGCCTACGTGGGGCCCCTGGTCCTCATGTTTGGGGTGACGGCCCTGCTTCTGGCCGCCCAACAGGATCTCGGCGCGGCCATGCTCTTCTTCTTCACCTTTCTGGCCATGTTGTATCTGGCGACGGGTCAGTGGGGCTACGTCGGGGCCGGTCTGGTCCTGTTCGTGGCGGCCGGGGTCGTGGCGTACATCACATCGCCGCGGCTTGCCCTGCGGATCGATGCCTGGATTCAGCCGTGGCCCGGGGCGGCCGACTGGGCCTTTCAGATCGTGCAGTCGCTGCTGGCCTTCGGAGCGGGAGGCGTCCTGGGCGAGGGGTTGGGGCTGGGGTTCCCGACGTTCATCCCTGCCGTCCATACCGACTTCACCTTTGCTGCCATCGGCGAGGCTTTTGGGCTCCTGGGGGTTCTGGCGGTGATCGCGCTGTACGGGATGATCCTGATGCGCGGTTTTCTCGCAGCGCTCCGTGCGGGACGTCCCTTCGAGCGGTTTCTGAGCGCTGGCCTGACAGCGGGGCTGGTGATTCAGGCCTGGGTGATCATGGCGGCCAACCTCAAGGTGGCGCCTATCGCGGGAGTGACGCTGCCCTTTGTTGCATACGGGGGTTCATCGCTGCTGTGCAGTTTCATCGCCCTGGGCCTGGTCATCCGGGTGAGCCACCGGGGGAGCCGATCTTCCCGTGAGCGGGCTGAAGGCGTCGGCCCGGTGCCGAAGCCACCCGGGGACTGGCGACCGATCCTCCACCTGGCGGCTGTCATCGGTCTTGGGCTGGTGGTGCTGGCCCTGGCCTGCGGGTATTGGACCGTGGTGCGGGCGGAGTGGTTGGTGGCCCGGGCGGACAACCCCCGTCGAGTGATCTACGAGCAGCGGCTGGTACGGGGACGGATATTGGATCGGGAGGGAAGGACGCTGGCCGGCGTGGTGGTGGACTCGTCGGGCCGGGTGACGCGCACGTATCCCGTGCCGGAGGCGGCCCCCGTCGTGGGTTATGCCAGTTTTCGGTACGGGACTGGTGGCATTGAGGCGGCCTTCGACGATCCATTGCGGGGGGAGGCGGGGCGCACTCCGCTGGAGCAGGGCTGGGCGGAGCTGCTACACCGGCCGCCTCACGGGAGGGACGTCCAGCTCACACTGGACGCTGAGCTCCAGCAGCTGGGGCAGGAGCATCTGGCCGGTGGGACGGGGGCCGCGGTGCTGCTGGACGGTCGGAGCGGCGAGGTGCTCGTCATGGCCTCCGCCCCCAGCTTCGACCCGAGTCGAGTGGGAGAGGTGTCGGACGAGCCAGCATCGCTGCTGAACCGCGCGGCCCAGTCGTTGTACCAGCCGGGGGGCGCCCTCCAGTCGGTCGTGGTGGCCGAGGCTCTACATCAGGGGCTGGTCGCCGATCTGAGGGTTGAGGTGGGCGATGATATCGCGGCGGAGGTGACGGTCGGCGGCACGCGGGTCGGTTGCGTGGCGAGCCATCTCCTGGAAAACGCCAGGCCCACGCTGGCCACCGCATATCGCGCGGCCTGTCCGGTCCCTATTGGCGCCCTGGGCGAGGAGCTGGGAGGCGATCGGCTGGCCGAAGGGGTGGCCCGCTGGGGACTGACGACGCTGCCTCCACTGATGATCCCGACCGAGGCTGCGGCGTGGAACGCCCAGACCATGGCGTCGGTCCGAGATGAGGCGATGGGGCAGGGGAAGCTGGTCGTGTCGCCGCTGAAGATGGCGCTGGCGGTGGCCGCGCTGACCAACGACGGCAGGATGCCGGCTCCGCGGCTGGCCTTGCGGGTCCAGGATCGGAACGGCGAATGGCAGGAGGTGCTCAGCGAGCGGACTGCCCGCATGTTGGTTGGGCCCAGGGAGGCCCAGGAGTTGCTGGAGGCCTGGCCGGAGTGGGACGGGGTGGCGGGGCTGTGGAGCCTGGCGGTGGCCGGGGAAGGGCGACCTCATGCATGGTTCCTGGGATGGGCCGCGGGTGAGGGTGATGAGCGGTATGCCGTGGCGGTTCTGCTGGAGCGACCGGAGGATCCGAGTCAGGCGGTGGCGATCGGGCGTGGGCTGCTGGAGGCGGCGCTGGGCAGGCGCCGGGCAGGTGGGGTCCGCATTGGACCTGGCGATGACAGGGGGAGAGTATGAGAGGGATTGTGGTAGCCCCGCCAGGGGAGCGGGGGTGTGGGGGTGCGGGGGAGCAGGGGTGCGACAGCTTCTCGGTTCGGACTATCGCATCGGGTAGGCGGGGCTCCTCCGCTCCTTCTCTCCCCTGCACCCATGCACTCCTGAGGG
>SKLM01000255.1 GCA_007123205.1 Thermoflexales bacterium | reverse complement strand
TCTGTGACCCGGCCGCGTTTGCGGGGACCCTGACGCTTGCCCGCTCCGCTCGGATCCGAGATCCGAGCGCTGCCGCAGGCAGCCTTCGTTGCCCACCAGCCTCGCCCTCGGCCAACCCTAGCTCCGGCCAACCCCAGCTCCGGCCGGGTCTGTGACCCGGCCGCGTTTGCGGGGACCCTGACGCTTGCCCGCTCCGCTCGGATCCGCGATCCGAGCGCTGCCGCAGGCAGCCTTCGTTGCCCGCCAGCCTTGCCCCTGGCCAACCCCACCTCCGGCCAACTCCACCTCCGGCCAACCCTAGCTCCGGCCGGGTCTGTGACCCGGCCGCGACCGCGGGCACCCTGATGCTTCCCCCCTCCCGCGCCTGCCCACCCCGCTTACTCCGACGAGCCCTCCCGGTGTCGCCATCCTGCCTACTTGGCTACCCTAGCCGCGGCTGACCGCCCACGATCGCTTTGCCATATCCGGGCGTTAGTGATACAATAGATCCACCGACACTGGAGGAGACGTCTGGCCACGATGAACCCCGAAAGGGACTCAGGAGTATAATCATGAGGATGGAAGCCGGAAGAGCCTCGTCGTTCGCCGAGCGGGAGGACAGCTTCCTCATTGGTTGTGTGCGCGATGGTGACATCGAGGCCCTGGGGGAGCTCTACAAGCGGTACAAGTCGAAGGTCTATCGAACCGCGACGGCTATCACCCGTGACGAGCACCTGGCTGAGGACATACTGCAGGAGGTCTTTCTGCGGGTCAACCGGTATGCCCACAGCTTCGATGAGACTCAGCCGTTTGAGCCGTGGGTATACCGGATCACCGTCAACTTGTCGTACAGCTGGGCCAACAAAGCGAAGCGCTGGGTCCATTTCTTCCAGGGGGCGGTCGAGCGCCTCACCGTGGGATCGGTGCGTGATCCCGAGACTGTGGCGGCGGTCCGCGAGCAGCGCGAGCTGGTTCGGCGGGCCATCGATAGGCTACCCGAGGCTCACCGGGTGGTGGTGATCCTGTATTACCTGGAAGGGCTCGATGTGAGCGAGGTCGCTCTGGCTCTGGACGTCCCGGAGGGGACCATTAAGTCGCGCTTGTACTACGCCCGTCAGAAGCTCAGAGAGGCCATCGCAGTACAGCCGGCTGGCGTATCATCTGAGGTGGTGTATGACTTCACGTGACGTATCTTGTCAGAAGAGGGAAGACTCGCTGGATGTGCTGATTCGATCGGCCTTGCAGGAGGGTGTTGCTGATGCTGTGCCGTCACCGAGCGTGTGGCAGCGCATCAACGAACAGTTGGTGGAGCGGTCGGGTCCCTCGGATAGTGTGGCGTGGTGAGAGCGACTGCGACTGAGCTTCGACGCGATGGCCCACCGAGTCCTCGACCTGCCCCTCTATCCGTCGGCCGAGTTCGCTCCTGGCTATCCCCCCCTACCGCGCTACCTCTGGGAGACCGATGGTCTGTGGCTGCTCCTGCCTCAAGGTGGCCTGCCCGTGCGGCCCGGGTCGGCGGGATCCGGCGTTTTGCCACGCCTTGGCTAGTGTGGTATAATCGCGCCAGCCTCCGCGGGGATCTGACAACGTCTGTCTGGTAAGCCGCAGTTATCCTGATGAGCATCAGCAAAGGAGCTTCGCGTGACTGATCATGAAATGGGTCGAAACGGGGATTACCTGCTCGACCTTAAGAACCTGGTGACGCGCTTCTACACCGACGACGGCACGGTCTATGCCGTGAACGGCATCTCCTACAATCTTAGGCCGGGGGAGACGCTGGGGGTGGTGGGCGAGAGCGGCTGTGGCAAGACGGTGCACGCGCTCTCGATCATGCGCCTGATCCCCAGCCCGCCGGGAAAGATAGAGGGCGGGGAGGTGATGTTCCAGGGGCGAGACCTGCTGAAGATCAGCAATCGGGACATGCGCCGTGTGCGGGGAGCGGAGATCGCCATGATCTTCCAGGATCCCATGACCTCGCTCAACCCGGTCCATACCATCGGCTTCCAGATTATGGAGGCGCTGAAGCTGCACCAGGGGATGGGTGACAAGGCGGCGCGGGACCGAGCGGCGGAGCTGTTGGAGCTAGTGGGGATAGCGGATGCTAGGCAGAACTTGGACGACTATCCGCACCAGTTCTCCGGGGGGATGCGGCAGCGGGCGATGATCGCCATGGGGCTCTCCTGCAACCCAGAGTTGCTGATCGCGGATGAGCCGACGACCGCGCTGGACGTGACGATCCAGGCGCAGATCATCGATCTGGTGAAGCGGCTGCAGGAGCGGTTGGGGATGGCCGTGATGTGGATCACCCACGATCTGGGGGTGGTGGCGGGGATGGCGGAGACGGTCAACGTGATGTACGCGGGGTACATCGTGGAGCGGGGGCCGGTGAAGACGATCTATGGAAAGCCGCGCCATCCATACACCATCGGATTGCTGGGATCGCTGCCACGGCTGGACGCGGCGCCGGGGACGGAGCTGCTTTCGGTGCCGGGGCTGCCGCCGGACCTATTGGAGCTGCCGACCGGGTGTCCTTTCGTGGACCGGTGTGCCTACGCGGACGATCAGTGCGTGGAGGCCGTGCCGCAGTTGGAGCCGACGGACGAGAAGGATCGTACCGTGGCGTGCTGGCGGTGGGAGTATGTAGCGGAGAGGAAGGCCTGATGGCTGAGAAGAACGGGGTCTTGGTACAGGTACGAGAGCTGAAGAAGTACTTCCCGATCCGCCGAGGCGTGTTGCAGCGCCGCGTGGGGGACGTGAAGGCGGTGGATGGCGTGACTTTCAACATCTTCCGCGGAGAGACGCTGGGATTGGTGGGGGAGAGCGGCAGCGGGAAGACGACGGTCGGGCGGACGATGCTACGCCTCTACGAGCCCACGGCGGGCAGTATTCTGTTTGAGGGCCTGGATCTGGCGCAGCTATCCAGCCGGGAACTGCGGAGCACGCGGCAGCGGATGCAGATCATCTTCCAGGATCCCTACGCCTCGCTGAACCCGCGCATGACGGTGGGCGGGATCGTGGGGGAGCCGCTGGAGGTGCACCGGGTGGCCCGCGGCAAGGAGAAGCGGGAGCGCGTGCAGGAGCTGCTGCGCTTGGTGGGGCTGAACCCCTACTTCGTGAACCGCTATCCACACGAGTTCTCCGGGGGTCAGAGACAGCGTATCGGGATCGCCCGGGCGCTGGCGCTGAATCCCGATCTTATCGTGTGCGATGAGCCGATTTCGTCGTTGGACGTCTCGATCCAGGCGCAGGTGGTGAATCTGCTGGAGGAGCTGCAGGGGCGGATGAACCTGACCTACCTGTTCATCGCCCACGACCTGAGCATGGTGCGGCACATCAGCGACCGGGTGGCGGTGATGTACCTGGGGAAGATCATGGAGCTGACGGACCGGGACGAGCTCTATCTTAACCCCCTCAACCCGTACACCCAGGCGTTGCTGTCGGCGGTGCCGGTGCCGGATCCGGTGGTGGAAGAGAAGCGGCGGCGGATCATTCTCGAGGGGGATATTCCAAGTCCGGCGACGCCGCCTGACGGGTGCAACTTCAGCACCCGCTGTCCGGTAGTCCGGGATATCTGCGTTGAGGCGGATCCGGAGCTGATCGAGGTGGCGTCGGGTCACTTCTGTGCCTGTCACATTGTGGAGCGCGAAGGACGGGCGGACATCGGGTATACGGTTGCCTAGTCGTCGCTCCGCGGGGCTGCCGGCCATGCAGCCGCGCTGCTGACGCCAGGAAGCACATCGTGCGCGGCTTGGACCTCCAAGCCGCGCATTGGCATGCGGAGGAGGCTCGCAGGGGCAGCGCCAGTGGGCCCGGATCACGATCAGGAACGCGCATTCTGGTGGAAGAGTCTGGCTGGCCGCGAAGGCCGACCTTGAATTTTCCCCATTGTCTGATCGAGGTCAGCCTCCAAGCTCTGTCTGCCAACCTGCGGTTGCGGTACCGTATGTCGCCATAATCCGTCAAATACGTGGCGAACAAGACCAAAAAGAAATTCGTGATAATTCGTGTAATTCGTGCCTAGAAAAATGGCGCACCCATGAGCGACGCCCCCGCCGAGTGCCAGGTACCGTCGGGAGCGCCGAGGGCCGGGCAGCGGCGAGGGGGTGCCGTTGAGTCGCGGCTAAGCAGGCAACCGGGTATAATCACCCGCAGATATGT
>SKLM01000443.1 GCA_007123205.1 Thermoflexales bacterium | reverse complement strand
TTTCTCTTCTTCGGTTGGTTCCGGCGGACCGAGTTAGCAGAAGCAGAGTATCGTTTCGTACGGGGAGCGCCGGACCTCCACGTCATCTTCGGCTGGCTTCAGATCGACCGGATCGTGGCGGTGGACCCAGGCCAGACCAATGTCCCGGCGTGGGCCGAGTACCATCCCCACTTCCACACGGATTCGGGGACGGATAACACGGTCTATGTAGCCAGGGAAGACCTCCTTCTCCCGGGAACGGGGCGAGGCCCGGCCGGAGGGGGTGCCCTGCAGCGCTACCAAGAGGATCTGCGCTTGACGGCCCCGGGTCGCAGCCGATCATGGTGGCGGCTTCCGAAGTGGTTCTTCCCCGGAGACGGAAGACCGCCGATGACCTACCACGGGAACAGGGAGAGATGGACGCTGGGGCAGGACCACGCCTATGTGCGGAGCGCGTCTCGCGGACAGGAGTTTGTCCTGGACGCCGAGCAGTATCCTGAGGCCCTGACGTGGGCGTACCAGTTGATCTCGGCTGCGACCTAGCGCTCGCTGCTGCTCACCGCGTCTGCTTCGGTGGGCGGCCGGGGGAACTGCTGTAAGAAGGTAGGAGGGACAGGCGATGGAGAAGGTCGACTGGAAGGGACGCGTGCTCTCGGTGGGAATCGGCAAAGCGGCTCAGGAGAAGCACGGGTTTCGTGTGGGCGATGAGGTGAGCGGTCGCTGCGTGCCCGGCGCCGAAACTCGAAAGGAACCGGTGGAGTTGTACCGGGCGAGCAAGTTGAGGGTTCTGCGGCGCGACGAGGACGATTGGGTGCCGCCGCCGTGGCACGGTGTGCCGCCGGACCTGGAGACGTACCGGTGGCGTGGGCACCGTCGCCTCTCGGCCCGCACGGACGGGAGCAAGTGCCGCAGCTGCATCTGAGGTTGCAGCATGGCCGTGGAGATGATCATCGACCCCTGGAAGCAGACGAAGCGGTATCGGTACGAGACGTTCTGCTACGGGCCGAGATCCGGCGGAAGCTACAAGCACCGAGAGGATGACGAGTAGTTCGAGACCCGCTGGAGCGCGATGGCTTATGGAGGGGCTCAGGTTGTCTCCTGGCCTCGCTGACGTATACTGTGCCCGTCGGACGGGTAGAACCTCGCGTGCGGACCGGGGGACGGGGGTGCGCCGGGCTCGCAGCGGAGCGCGGTTTACTGAGGGGACGGATTGGCTGGGTCGAGGTTATGGGTGGGAGGGAGGACGAAGGCCGTGGCGATGACGGCCCCCCTCACCCTAGCCCTCTCCCCCACGGGGGAGAGGGGAAGTCGTGGTGTCCTGGGCCAGTCGGACCATCTGGGCCTCTGCTCTGCGGAGGGAGAGGTGACGCTGGTGGCATACTGGGCCAGGTGGAGTGTCTGGGCCTCTGCACCGCGGGGGGAGAGGGGAAACGGTGGCGAACTCGCCCTCGCCGGCGGCCGGGAAGAGCGGGCCACTGCGGGATCTGGCCGGCGAGTGAGGCCGGGGGCGATGACAGGGAGGTTGCCGGTGGCTGAAGCTGCTGCGCTTCCGCGGCTTCTCCGGGTGACGGGCCGGGCGCACTAGGCCAGGACGGTATTCCCCTTGTGATCGGTGCGTGGCTTGCGCGCGCAAGCGGGGCCCTATGGTTGACACGAGACTATGCCAGTCCGGCGTCCGGGGCTGCGGATGAGGCAGAAGTTGGGGCTTGGTCCAGTTAACGATGGCCGCGACTGCCCGGTTTGATGGCGCGCCGGGCGCTGGGGATGCCGGTGTCCAGCCACGGAGATCGGCTGCTGTACGGCGCAGGCCAAGCTTGAGTCTGCCAACGGGCGGCGGTTCAGACCGAAACGGAGGACGGGGCGATGATCATCCAGACGGTGGCCCTTTCGACCGGCATGACACTGGAGTATCTGCTGGCCGGCCCCCGGGAGGCACCGGCGTTGGCGTTCGTCCACGGCCTGGGGCCGAATCTGCGGCAGTTTCTGGTTCAAGCTTCGCACTTCGTCGGTCCCTGTCGCGTGCTGTTGATCTCGCTGCGCGGTCACGGTGGTTCCAGCGCTGCCCGGCCACCGGTGCCTGATGCCTACACCCCGCGCGCTCTGGCCCAAGACGTGGAGGCATTGTGTACCCAGTTAGGGATCGAGGGACTGCACTTCGTTGGCAACTCCCTCGGGGGACTGGTGGGCTATGAGCTCCTGGATCTCGGACGACCGAGGCTGCTCTCCCTGACCACGTTCGGCACCACGGCGGAGCTGCACAGTTCGCGGCTGAGGGTCTGGACTGTGGTCACCGCCATCCGTCTGCTCGGGGTGAGGGGGATGGCGGCTGTCGTGGCCAGGACCGGGGCGAAGGATCGGGCCGTTGGGGCTGAGGTGGCCAAGATGTACCGGAACGCTACCAAGGACGCGCTACTGCTGATCTCGCGGCAGATCGCCGACTACGACTACACGGAGAGGCTACGGCGCGCCGAGGTACCGCTGCTCCTCATCCAGGGTGAGCTGGATGAGGAGATCAACGCGGTGCTGGGTTCGACCCTGGCAGCTATTCGGGAATCGCGTCGAGGAGCGGCCGTGTGCCTGCCCGGCGCTGGACATTTCGCTAACTTGGAACGCCCGGAGGCGTTCAACCACGTTCTCAAGGTCTTCCTCGCAGAGGTGGGCTCATAGTGGGCGGCTCCTGGGCCGCAGCGCGATCACGGGATCCGCACCGTTCGTGGGCTGAGGCCTCAAGGGTTTCGTCTTGCTATGCGCTAAGTGGTTCTCTCGATAGGTTTGTCAGAAGACCTAACAGGTCTGCGATTGTCACTTGCCACCGAGTCCCGTCCGTGAGAGCCCTGCGTTTGGCAGATCCGGAGGGGGTGCCAGATCTGTCAGGTCTTGGACACTTAGCGAATCGACCACTGAGCGGTGATCAGCACCCCCTGGCTCGAGGAGATCGGGCCGTCGGGCGCGTCCACCAATTGTGCGGTAACAGTCTCCCGCGGGGCAGGACCCGACCTGAGATGCGGAGGCCCGGGCGGGGCTCTTTGACGGATCCATTGTGCTGGTGACCGGCACGGTGTTCCAGCGATGCGATGGCTGCCTAGCCGCCGGTGTCTCGCACCGACTCGATCGCGCCCGGAGGGGCAGTAGTGCAGCGGGAACCGGCCGCGCGCGGGCTGACAGGGCTGGAACCTGTGGAATCCAGAACGGGGTCTACTGAAAGATGGTGGGTTCGGCCAAAGAGCCCAAAGGTGTCTTGGGCCCAGCTTCATCTGTTGGAACGGGGAGGCCACTTGGATGAAGAGATTTGACTCATACCTTGAAGTTCCGAAACCTCTGGGGTCTCTAGTTGGTTCTTTCAGCGGACCCAGAATGGTTTTGCCGAGGCTGTTGATGGTGATGGTGATGGTGCTGCCCACGATGACTGCCTGCGGCGCTGACCGGGATGGCGAAGAGGTGACGGCGATCACGGCTGTCCCTGCCGGGACTACGGCAACGCCGACCACGGCCGTGCCTGCCGAGACCACGGTGCGGGCGACGCCTACCGCGATTCCGACGGCCATTCGCACGACGGCTACACCCGAGACTGCCACGCCTGCAGTGCCCCGGCGGGAGCGACTGGGTCGGGCCGGTGTGATCTACGATCCCCCGTTGGGGTTCGAGATCGAGTACAACTGGCACAAGGTGACGCTGCGCCCGCGGGGCGCCGACCCCTCTGTCGGGCCCCTCATCGAGATCGACAGCGATCTCTACCTCTGCGGGGGGCGCGTGCCGATCGACGGGCAGGCGGCTTTGGAGGAGGCTCTGTTCTACGCGGCGTGGCGGCTGGACGCGGTCGACGAGCCGCCCGGTGACCCGGCGACGGTATCGATGGGCCGGATGGACGGGCTGATGGCGGAGATGGGGGGGAAGCGGGATGGCGTTCCCGTCCGCATGCGCGTGTATGCGCTGAAGCCGGGCCCGACTCGGATCCTCTCCGTCACCGGGCTGGCGCCTGCTGACCGGTACGGAGAACTGGTCGACACGCTGGAGGGGATGGTGGCATCGATGGACGTCCTCGCCTGGGAGACGTTCACCAACGGGAATGACGTGGAGGACGTGGCCTTCTTCGACGGCTATCTGTGGACGGCGACGGGGGGCGGGGTGGTGGCGTGGCCGCTGGGGGGCGGCATTCTGCCGGTG
>SKLM01000408.1 GCA_007123205.1 Thermoflexales bacterium | reverse complement strand
ACGTCGGCCCGCCCGGTCACCGCCGAGACGGGCATCCCGCCGCCGATGGTCTTGCCGAAGGTCGCCAGATCGGGTTGGACGTCGTAGAGCCTGCCGGCGTCGCCGGCCCGGAAGCGGAAGCCGGTGATCACTTCGTCGAAGATAAGCAGCGCGCCGTGGTGGTGGGTGAGCTCGCGGGCTGTCTGGACGTAGTCGCGGTTGGCGGCGATGAAACCGCCGGCACCGACGAAGGGTTCCAGGATGAGGCAGGCGAGCTGATCGCCGTAGCGGCGGAAGTGGTCCATCAGCAGGTCGGTATCGTTGAAACGAGTCACCACCACGGCGTCAGCGAGGACGGCGGGCAGACCCTCGCTCTCCACCTGTTGAAACCGCGGGCGTCCCGGGTGGTGATGGATGCCCTTCAGCCCCCAGGGATGGGCACCGTGCCACCCGCCTCCGACCTTCATCACTTGATCGCGCTGCGTGAAGCTCTGGGCCAGCATGATGGCGTACATCGTGGCCAGCGTGCCGCTGGTGGTGAAACGCACCCGTTCGGCTCCGGTCTGGCGGCAGAGGATCTCAGCGGTCTCGATCTGGAACCGGTCGGTGAAACCGGTCTGGAGCCCCCAGTCGTCCCGAAGGGCTCGGGCGAGGGCCGCGGTCACCACCTCGGGGTTGTGGCCGAGCACGTTCGCCAGGTGGCCCTGCCAGAAATCGAGGATGGCGTGCCCGTCCTCGTCCCGGACCCACCCCCCTTTGGCCGCGACGATGCGGGGAGGGAAGGGCTGATGGAGGCGGACGGCGTGGCTGCCGCCGTCTATGAGGCTCCCGTGGGCCCTTGCGTGAAGCGCCGCCGATGTGGGGGCATAGTTGCGGTAGTCCTGCTCGAGCTCAGTCAGCAGCGGGGTGTAGTCTCTGGGTTTCACACGTTCCTCCGAGTTTGCGTGTCTTCGTATGCAGTGGCGTCTTTCCCTCGCGGTGGTCGGGCCCCCCGGCTGCTCAAGGGGATTCCGCGTCGCCATCGGTCTGGGCCAGGGCTCCGGCCATCCTGGCCTTGACGATGTGCCACGAGTCGGTGACCAGAAAGCTTTCACCCATATTAGCGACCATACGGGTGAACTTCGGCCAGGGGATGGCGAAGGCAAGGAGGTCAGGGTCCACACAAGGGCGGGCCGAGACGTCGAACATGCCGAGGACGGCGCGGGGGCATTCCGCAGCGAGCTCGCGGTATGGATGGTAGACGATAGAAGCACAGCCGGCACCAAAGGGTGCGATGACCGCCTGGGGATCGACCTCGTCGAAGTTGGCCAGGGTGAAGAGGCCGGCGAGGGTGTCGGGCCGCGCGAAGAAGATGATGACCGCGGGCTCATCCTTCGGCTCCAGGTGGTCCCAGCGCTTGAAGACCACGAATCGGTCCGGGGCCTCGAAGGCGGGCTGGCTCTCGAGGTACTCCTCGACCAGCTCGGGCGATTGCTTGTAGCGCTCGCCCTCCAATTCGCCCGGAATGCCGCAGGAGAGGAAGTAGGCGAAGCTCGGCCTCAGGTCAGGGTCGAACCCGAGGTAGCGCCGGGCGCCACCGCAGCCGAGGCCCTCGCCGTCGAAACGACGGGACGTACCCTCACGGACGGCGGCCAGGTCGCAGATGAGGCAGCGAAAGCGGTCCGCCGATTTGGTTGCCGGGGCGGCGTCAGGCTGATCGGTGTAGTAGAAAGCGATGGGAAGCTCAGCGCCGGGGAAGTACGTCGCCCAGCGGGTGCTGAAGCCTTCTTTGAGTGCACGGTCCACGGGGTCCTCCTGCGGTCAGGCCTCGATTCAGCGTCAAACGGCTGGGGCCATTATACCGCCGCGCGTGAGAGCCCGCAAGAGTCGGGTGTTGACAAAGCGGTGGCTGGTGCAAAGAGCGGAGCTGACGGTGATGGTCAGATGAGGGTCATCCTCTGGTTGCGGGTTGACGGTTACGGACGCGGGCGTACAATGCACCATTAGAGAACAAAGGAGGTGGACAGCTATGGACGACGCGGTTCTGAAGGAGAAGATCGAGGAGCTGGCGGAGACCGTCGACGGGCATCGTGTTATCGGGCTCCGTCAGGTGCACGGGTTGGCTGACGCGGTCGGTTCGATTCAGGCCGTCGAGCTGGCGGCCATCGACTGCGGCATCGTCCCGGAGCGATATGTCCGCAATGTGGGTACCATAGGGCTGGAGGGGCAGGTCGCGCTGCTGCGGGCCAAGGTTGCTGTCGTTGGCCTGGGTGGCCTCGGGGGGTACGTCGTCGAGGCGCTGGCCCGGATGGGCGTCGGGTCCCTGGTCCTGATCGACCACGATGTGTTTGAAGGTCACAATCTCAATCGGCAGCTGCTCGGGACGTTGGACACCCTGGGGATGAGAAAGGCTGAGGCGGCGGGCCGGCGCGTGTCCGCGGTCAACGCGGCTGTACAGGTGGCGTGGCACGCGGTACGATTGACGGAGGAGAATCTCCCGGAGCTCCTGGACGGGGTCGATGTGGTTGTGGACGCCCTGGACCGCCTGCCGACTCGGATGATGCTTCAGGACGGGGTCCGGGAGCTGGGAATACCCATGGTCCACGGAAGCATCGCGGGATTCCTGGGGCAGGTGATGACCATATTCCCCGGGGATGAGGGGTTGCACGCTCTGTACGGATACGGAGAGGGGCTCCCCGCCCAGGGTCTTGAATCGGAGCTGGGGACGCCGGCGGCCACGCCGATGTCGGTTGCCGCCTGGGAGGCCCAGGAGGTTGTCAAGCTCCTGACGCATCAGGGAGATCCTCTGCGCCACCGACTCTTGGTGATGGACATGGGATCGGGCATGATCGAGGTCCTGGAGCTGGGCTAAACGGTCCCGGTCAACGCCCCCGCCTGGGCCGGGAGATCAGACCCTGGCGCAACTCCAGGAAGGCCACCGTTCCGAAGGCGGCTGCGTAGAGGAGCAAGAAGGGTACCATGGCATACCGACCTGCCTGGTGCGCCAGCACGGTGGCCGCCAGTGCGTAGACGGTCAGGGCAGCCTCGCCGATGATGCTTACGTCGATGTCGAGACGGTAGCGGCTGTCGAGCCACTTCCCGGCCTTTCCTTCCACCCGGAACTTGGGGGTGCGGGCGAAGGTGCCGCCCCAACGAGTCAGCCCGCGCCAAATGGCCATAGCGTTGTTCCAGGCCATCCCGACACCCACCAGGATCAGTAGGGGAAGAGAGGTGAGGCGCCTGGCCCAATCCGTATGGAGTCGATGCTGAGAGATGATGTAGACCAGGGGCGGTCCCAAGCTTAGCAGCAGCCCCACATTCCCCAGGGAGGGCGGCGCCACGTCGAATAGGAGTACAGGGAGGCTCACCAACAGCAGGGCGATCATCAGTACGTGGGCCACGTATCCGCTGAGGTGCAGGAGGGCCATCACCTTTTGCACCAGGCTCAGGCGGCGGCTGCGGAGGATCGGCCCCACCAGCTTCCGCAGCGACTGGATCGATCCCTGGGTCCAGCGTGCCTGCTGGCGCTTGAAGGCCGCCAGCTGGGGTGGCAGCTCCGCCGGCGCGTCTACTGTGGGCAGATAGAGCGCACCCCATCCAGCCAGTTGAGCCCGGTAGCTCAGATCGAGGTCCTCGGACAGGGTCGCAGCGGTCCATCCTCCGCTCTCCTCAATGCAGGTCTTGCGCCATACGCCAGCGGTACCGTTGAAGTTCATCAACAGATTGGCCCGGTTTCGACCGGTCTGCTCGACGACGAAATGGCCGTCGAAGGCCATAGCCTGAGCCCGGGTGAAGGGCGAGTATTCGGCGTTAAGATGGGACCAGCGGACCTGGACCAGCCCCAGGCCGGGGCGATTCAGGAAGTGGGGCACGGTCTTCAGCAGGAAGTCGGGGCGGGGCGAGAAGTCGGCGTCGAAGATGGCGACGTATTCGCCGTGGGCCCGGGCGAGACCCCAGGTGAGCGCCCCGGCCTTGAACCCCTGACGGTCGGGGCGGCGCACCACCTCGATATCGAGACCCCGCGCACGGTGGTGGGCGGCCCGCTGCTGAGCAAGGCGGGTGGTCTCGTCCGTTGAATCGTCGAGGATCTGGATCTGAAGTCGGTCGCGAGGGTAGTCCAGGGCGGCCACGGCGTCGATCACACGGTCGATGACCTGATGCTCGTTGTAGGTCGGCACCTGAACGGT
>SKLM01000055.1 GCA_007123205.1 Thermoflexales bacterium | reverse complement strand
CGAACGCCTCGGGGCGTTTCGGAAACGAGGGCGTCCCCAATCGCTTCAAGAGGACCGTCTCCACCGTCGGCCGCGCGATGGTGACGTGGAAATCCCCCAGACTCTTCCGTGGCGCCCAGAAGGCGGACAGCACTTCCTCCAATGGCTCCGGTTCTTGCTCCGCTGTGAGGGGCTGGTCGGTGCCTGTGGCGGCCACGCGGCGCTCCCGCAACGCCTCCACCACCTGATCGCGGGTCCGGCCTCGCAGGGTGAACGTGTGGAAGGGGTCGCCGTCGAAGGCCTCCGCCAAGAGATAGTAGACGGCGGCGATGTGCTTGCAGGGGTTGGCCCAATCGGGGCAGGAGCAGCTCATCGTGACGTCCCCTCGAGTGGGCAACAACGAGGCGCCAGCCGCGGTGAACACGTCCTCTATCTCTGGGGGCATCGTGCCGCCCAGGAGTTGAGCGGCGAAGAACGCCTGAGCGGCGAGTGCGTCGATCGCCCGCTGCCACTGGGCGTCGCTCAACGGCGCGATCTCGATCCGCACTTTGTATGGGGTGCGCCGTGAGCCCTGCACACGGGCCTTGATCACCCCCGGCTCCAGGTCGATGGACATCACCTGCCCCTTGCGAGCGTACGTGCGGCCGCGTCCCAGGCGCTGGGAATGGCCGAAGGACTCCAGCACCCGAATCCAGCGCTGCGACCACCAGTGCTCGCCGAACCGCCCACGCTGCGTGTGGGCTTTGATACCGTCCTCGACCGGGATCGGCCGGGACGGTGGGAAGTAGCCCCAGTAGTCTCGACTCATCGTCGTCTTTGCCTCTTCACAGGAGATCGGCGCCCCGGAACTCCCGGGAACCCGTTTCTGCCGCCGGCTTCCGATTCTCGATGCGCATTCCCTAGTCCCCCAGCCTCTCGGCGCTCAGCGTCACGATCTCTCGGATCTGGTCGGTATCGAGCTCCGTCAGCCAAGCCTCGCTGGTGCCGATGACGCTCTCCGCCAGTGCCTTCTTCCTCTCCATCAAGTCGTCAATGCGCTCCTCCAGCGTGCCTATGCAGATGAACTTGTGGGCCCAGACATCCCTCGTCTGCCCAATGCGAAAGGCGCGGTCGGTGGCTTGATCCTCCACTGCCGGGTTCCACCAGCGGTCGAAGTGGAAGACGTGGTTGGCGCGGGTCAGATTGAGGCCCAGGCCGCCAGCCCGCAGGGAAAGGATGAAGACCGGTGGGCCGTGCGCCTCCTCCTGGAACCGGGCGACCATCCGATCGCGCTCCTCAGCTCGCGTGCCCCCGTGGAGGAAGAGCATCTCGTCCCCGAACCGCTCCCGCAAGTGCCGGTGCAGGAGCGTGCCCATCTCGGTGTACTGGGTGAAGACCAGGGCCCGCTCGCCTACGGAGAGCACTTCCTCCAGCATCTCCTCAAGCCGGGCCAGTTTCCCGGAGCGGTCTTCCAGCGCCGAGCCATCCTTCAGGAAATGGGTCGGATGATTGCAGATCTGCTTCAGCTTGGTGAGCATCGAGAGCACCAGGCCCTTGCGTTGAATACCCTCGGATTCCTCCACCTGCGCCATCGCATCCTCGACCGCGGCCTGGTAGAGCGTGGCCTGCTCGGACGTGAGGGTGCAGTACACCTTGTTCTCCACCTTATCCGGCAGATCATGGATGATGGAGGGGTCGGTCTTGACCCGCCGCAGCATGAAGGGCTGTACCAGCTTCCGCAATCGCGCCGCCGCCGCCTCATCCTGATACCGCTCGATGGGCCGCGAGAAGCGCTCACGGAAAGCCTTCTGGGAGCCCAGATAGCCGGGATTGAGAAACTCCATTATCGACCACAGCTCCGAGAGCCGGTTCTCGACCGGTGTGCCGGTGAGGGCCATGCGGTACCCGGCCTCCAGGCGGCGGATGGCCCGGGTTCTCTTGGCGGCCGCGTTCTTGATGTTCTGCGCCTCATCGATCACGATCCCCCGCCAGGTCACGTCCCGCAGCGTCTCCTCGTCCCGGCGGGCCAGGGCGTAAGTGGTGATGACCACGTGATGCTGGCCGGCCAGCTTGGCAAAGGGGTCTCCCGTGACCCGGTCGCCGCCGTGAAAGACCAGGACGTCGAGCGCCGGTGCGAACCGGCGAATCTCTCGCCGCCAGTTGCCCAGCACCGAAGTGGGGCAGACGACGAGGACCGGGTTGTCGGCCCGCCCCTCCTCCAGATCCTGGACGAACAGGGCGATGGCCTGAATGGTCTTTCCCAGGCCCATGTCGTCGGCCAGACACGCTCCCAATCCCCGGCGGTGCAAGAAGTCAAGCCAGGAGAACCCGCGCACCTGATAGGGACGGAGCTGACCCTCGAACCCAGACGGCTGGGGCAGCTCGGCCAGCGGCTCGGTGCCACTCAGCCGCTGCAGCAGATCCTCCACCCAGCCCTCCGCCTCGACGTCGACGATGGGTAGGCCGCCGACTTCCCCCTCCTCGACGAGCCCCACCTGGAGTGCCTCGCGCAGTCGCATCTCCTTCCCGGCGGCCTGCTTCTCCCAGAAGCGGATGGCCTCCTCGATCTGTTCCGACTGGAGCTCGACCCATTCGCCGCGCAGTCGCACCAGGGGCACCTTCAGGGCCGCGAGGCTGGCGAAGGCCTCGGGGTCGAAGGTCTCGCCGCCGATGGCGAGCTGCCAGTGGAACCGGACCAGGGCGTTCAGGTTCAGGCTGCCCTCGCCGTCGACCGGGGAGATAGTGGCCCGGATACCCAACTGCTTGCGGCGATCCCTCCGCCACCATTGAGGCACCATGACGCCGAAGCCGGTGTGCTCCAACAGCGGCGCCGCCTGCCGCAGGAAGGCGTAAGCCTCCTTCGTGCTCAGGTGGCAGCACTCCGGATGGGGCGCGCGCAGGCTCTCTTCCAGAGGGGCGAACATGGCGGCTGCCTGTCCCAGCCCGGCCAGAAGCCCCTCCTGCGGGTTCTCGAAGCGGCGGTCCAGGTAGCGGAGCGTGGAGTCTTTCTGACGCCACACGAGGCTGGCGGGCACCAGCAGGCTGGGATCGTCTTGGGCTTGAAGGAGAAACCGCAGGGTCCAGCTCTCCGTCGGCACCTGGAGCGGCAGAGTGGGCGAGGCGTCGTCCGCGGGCGGGGATTCGGGCGATTCGAGGCGAAAGCAGATACGGAAGGGGGCGTCGGTGCCACCCATCAGCCCTTCCAGCCAGCGGGTGACCCCCGCGTGGAGCTGCTCCAGATCCTCGGCGGGAGCATCGATCAGGGCCTGGTCGGAGGGCGCGAACAAGGCCGCGAGCCAACGGCGCACTGGCATGCTATCGCGGCGAGCGACGATGGTGGGGAGCGGGGGTGCCCAGCGGCGCACGGCCGCGTCCATCAGCGCACCCAGGAAGTCCTTGAGCAACGCCCGGGCCGTGCGCGGATCGTCCGGTTCACCGTCATTCCGACGAACGACCACCGCCCGTCCCACCGGCGGCATGGCGCGGGCCAGCTGCTCCACGCGCCGCAGATCCTCCGGCTGATCGAACACCGGTGCCCAGGCTGCGCGGAACGATTCGCCCCGGCGGACGAGCGTGGGGCCGAACTGCTGGCTCGCCAGCAGTTCCAAGACCAGCTTGGCCGCCAGCGACCAGATCCCGGCATCGGGACCGAGGGCCAGATGGGGCGTGATATCCCCCGGACGCGGAAGATCGTTCAGAAAGGTCAATGCTGACCAGGGTGGAAGCGCCAGGCCGTCCACCCGCCAGTGACCGAGCGATTCCGGCGGGGCGTTGGGCCCGGTCCGCCTGTCGGGAATGAGCTGGGAGCTCGCCTGGGGGCGGTCATCAACGAGCGGGAGCCACGCCACGGCCGAGCTGTCCCCCGCCTCTGCTGGGATGCCGTCAGGTAGGCTGTCGCGCAGGGCGTCGCGCAGGACAGAAGGGGGCACGTGGAAGGGATGGCCGTCGGGGCCGGGGTCCGAAAGCCGTTCTCCCTCTGCCCATAGGAAGAGCTGTCCCGCCGCGCCGGGAAGCCAGGCGGCGTGAAGCACCCGCTGACCGGGCAGCAGGGGGAAGGGATCGCGCGGGGCCTGATCCACACCCTCTGTCTCCTCGGCGGGTCGGTGGTCCCGTTCCCAGAGTGCCAGCTGCCTCCGTACCTGCCTCAAGGAGACAGGGCCGATGCCATGGATGGCCAGAAGGTCCACGTCGTCCATGCGCAT
>SKLM01000139.1 GCA_007123205.1 Thermoflexales bacterium | reverse complement strand
TGTACCCGGGCCACTTCTACGCGCTGCCCCAATCTCCGCAGCAACTGAAGCAGCTGTTGATGGTCGCCGGGTATGAGCGGTATTATCAGATCGCCCGTTGTTTTCGCGACGAGGATCAGCGCGGTGACCGACAGCCTGAGTTCACCCAACTTGATCTGGAGATGAGCTTCGTCGAGCGCGAGGACGTGCTAAGCCTGACCGAAGCCCTGATGATTGCCATCGTGGAGGAGTGCTCCGAATGCGACCTGCTGACGAAGCCTTTCCCGCGACTCAGCTATGGGCAGGCTATGGACCGGTTCGGGACCGACAGGCCGGATCTGCGCTTTGGCATGGAGTTAGTTGATGTCTCTGACGCGGTTGCGGCGAGCGAGTTCCGGATCTTCAGCGGTGTCGTGGCGGCGGGCGGTCGGGTCAAGGGCATTCGTGTGCCGGGGTGCGCGGATTACAGCCGTGCTCAGATCGACCAGTTGACGGAGCTGGTCAGGCAGAAGGGAGCGAAAGGGCTGGCCTGGCTAGTCCTCGATGGGAGGGAAGAGATTCGGTCCTCCTTCGCCAAGTACCTGACCAATCGGGAGGTCGCCGAGGTGATCGAGGGGCTGGAGGCGGGGCCTGGTGACCTGCTTCTGCTCGTCGCTGATGAGCCCGATGTGGCGAATACGGCGCTGGGGGCGCTGCGGCTGGAGCTAGCTGGGTGGCTGGGTCTGCGCAAGTCGACGGACACGACCATGGCACTCTGTTGGGTGATTGACTTCCCTCTGTTCCAGTGGGACGAGGAAGAAGAGCGGTGGGATCCCAGCCATCATCTCTTCACGGCGCCGATGCCGGAAGACGGTAACCTGTTGGAGACTGACCCGGGTGCCGCGCGCGGCCAACAGTACGATCTGGTGTGCAACGGCGAGGAGATCGCCGGCGGCAGCATTCGGATCCACCAGCGCGAGATACAGGAGCGTATCTTCGAGCTGATCGGCCTGGATCCGGCCGAGGCTAAAGAGCGGTTCGGGCATATGCTGGAGGCTTTCGAATATGGGACGCCACCCCACGGCGGCATCGCACCGGGAATCGACCGGCTCGTGATGCTGCTGGCCGGGGAGCCCAACATCCGCGAGGTGATCGCGTTCCCCAAGACACAGCAGGCGAAGGATCTGATGGCCGGAGCACCATCGCCGGTGGAGCAGGAACAGTTGGACGAACTGCATCTGCGCATTGTGGAATAGGTTGAGTTGATCGATTACAAAGGAGGAGTCATGGCAGGCAGCTTTCTGAAGCAGGTGGAGCAGGACGGCGTTCAGTTTGTCAGTCTCCAGTTCACGGACGTGATGGGGACGATCAAGAGTGTTACCATTCCAGTGGGACGGCTGGAGGATGCCCTGACGGAGGGTGTCTGGTTTGATGGCTCGTCCATCCAGGGGTTCGCCCGCATCTATGAGAGCGATCTGGTGCTCATGCCCGACGTCGACACGTACCGGGTGTTGCCGTGGAGCGCCCCGGGGCGCCGTCGGGCCCGGATTATCTGCGACGTCCACGGTGCCGGCGGCGAACCGTCGCTTCACGTCCCCCGCCAGGTGCTGAAACGCGCGTTGGCTCGGGCGGGGGCGATGGGCTATACGTTCAACGTGGGACCTGAACTGGAGTTCTTCCTGTTCAAGCGCGAGGGTGAGCCGAACAATGATCACCCGACGCGCCCGGTGCCGCACGACGTGGGCGGCTACTTCGACTTCTCCCCCCGAGACGAGGCGCAGCAGGTGCGGAGCGAGATCATCCTGGCGCTGGAGGCCCTGGGAATGCAGGTGGAGTCGAGCCATCACGAGGTGGCCACGGGCCAGCACGAGATCGACTTCCGCTACGCCGATGCTCTGACCAGCGCCGACAACGCCGTGACGTTCAAGTACACGGTGCGCGGTGTGGCAGCGAGCCACGGGCTGTACGCCAGCTTCATGCCCAAGCCGATCTTCGGCGTCAACGGCTCGGGGATGCACACCCACCAGAGCCTGTTTGATGAAGAAGGGACCAACCTATTCTACGACGACGATGATGAACACAAGCTGACGCGGCTGGCCTACAGCTTCATCGCCGGGCAGCTGGAGCACGCCCGGGCATTGTCGGCGGTCCTGGCGCCGACGGTCAACAGCTACAAGCGGCTGACGCCGGGGTATGAGGCGCCGGCATATATCTGCTGGGCGCAGTTGAACCGTTCCTCGTTGATCCGGGTTCCAGCGCTGGGGATGGAGACGTCGGCGACGCGGGTGGAGCTGCGCTGTCCGGATCCCAGCACCAATCCCTACCTGGCCTTCGCTGTTATGTTAGCAGCCGGCCTCGACGGCATTGAGCGAAACCTGGTTCCCCCGCCGCCGGTCAACGAGGACGTGTACCACTTCGATCAGTGTGACCTGGAGGAGCGGGCCATCGGAACGCTGCCGGGGACGCTGGCGGAGGCCTTGGATGCACTGGAGGACGATGAGGTGATCCAGGAGGCGCTGGGACCGAGTATCACGGACACCTTCCTGCGGGCGAAACGGGCGGAGTGGGGTGAGTATCGCATTCAGGTGACGGATTGGGAGTTGGAGAGGTATCTGATGGGGGCATAGCCGCCGAGGGAAGATGACACCGGAGGATCACTGGCGCCTGTAATGGGCATCGGATAGCAGAGCGCCCCGCCGCATGAGGAAGAGCATATGATCACCGTTCGCCACTACGACCATCGGGACGACTACGAGAGGGTCGGTGAATTCCTTCTGCGCACGTACCGCACGCACGGGGAACACGTTAACTGGGTTCAGCCGCGCTGGGAGTACATGCACTACCACCCGCTGATCCGGGACGTGGATGTGACGGTGATCGGCGTCTGGGAGAATCAGGGAGAGATCGTCGCTGTCGTCCACCCGGAGCACTGCATGGGGATCGCGTATTTGGAGATCGATCCTGAGTACACGTCGCTAAAGGAAGAGATGGTGGGGTATGCTGAAACGCACCTGAGTAGCGTGCAAGATGGAGTGAGAACCCTCCGGGTGTACGTCAACGACGGAGACCAGGAGCTCAGGCGTCTGGTTCAGGAGAGGGGCTACACGGAGGCGGGTCACAGTGAGCCCATGTCACAGCTGGTGATTCCCGATCCCTTCCCGCCGATTTCACTGCCGGGTGGTTTCCGCCTTAAGAGCCTGGCGGAGGAGAATGACCTGTGGAAAGCGGACCGCGTTCTGTACCGTGGATTTGACCACGGAGAGGACCCACCGGGAGATGATGGGATGGCGGATCGGGCGTTCATGCAGTCGGCGCCTAGCTTCCGAGAGGACCTGAACGTCGTCGTAGAAGCGCCCGATGGGCAGTTCGTCTCGTACTGTGGAATGTGGCTCGAGGGCGTGCACCAGCTGGCCTATGTGGAGCCGGTGGCCACCGACCCGGACTACCGTCGCAGGGGGCTGGGTCGGGCCGCCGTTCTGGAGGGCGTGCGGCGCTGCGGCGCTCTGGGGGCTCGGGTGGCGTGGGTGGGGAGCGCCCAGCCTTTCTACGAGTCGCTGGGTTTTCGGCAGGTGTACAATTGCTCCGCCTGGCAGCGAGCGTGGAAAGGGTGAGAGTGCCGGCCGCGTGCGCCCACTCAACGGATAGCCGATAGGCAGAGTCAGAGTGAGCGGCCAGTCCGGCCTCTCTCCCGAGAGCGGGCAGCCTGGAAATCCGCTTTCGTAGGTGAGCGTTCGCGGTTGGCGGAGATAGTGCGCCCGGCTGGTTCGGGGTTCGCGATGCTCGCGAACCGATGTCTGTCGGCCGAAGAGAGGCGGGACTCGGCGGTCGCCCGGCCGCCGAGTCCCGTCAGTAGATTCGCGTTAGTTCCCCGTTGCGGCCAACCTTCGTCTGAGCGCCCGACTCACCAGTAGTAGAAGCGCCCCCGCCGCGATAAGCAGCGGGCCGACGGCCGATCCACCAGGGCTCCCGGTCGCCGGAAGCAGGACCGGTTCTGGCGTCGGCGTCACCTCCGGGGCTGGTTCCGGGGTCGGCGTCACCTCCGGGGCTGGTTCCGGCGTGGCTGTCGCCTCTGGGGCCGGATCCGGTGTCGGTGTCTCCGGCGCTGGTGTGGGTGTTATCTCCGGATCCGGATCGGGCTCATCGGTCGGCGTCACCGTGGGCGTCGGCGAGGGCGCCGGATCCGGCGTGCCCTCGGCAGTGGGCGTATAGGTTGG
>SKLM01000378.1 GCA_007123205.1 Thermoflexales bacterium | reverse complement strand
CATCCATCAGCCGCCGTCCGCGGTCGTAGATCGTGTCGATGATCGGCTCGTTCTCCAGAATCTCGAGGGTGGCGACGGCCGCGGCTGCGCCGACGACATTGCCGCTGTAGGTTCCCCCGTGGGCGACGCGCCCCGGTTCGAGGGTGCTCATCACTTCCTCCTTGCCGCCGAAGGCGGCGATGGGGAAGCCGTTGCCCATGGCCTTGGCGTAAGTGACCAGATCTGCCCTGACGCCGAAATATTCCTGGGCTCCGCCGTGCGCTATGCGAAATCCGGTCTTCACCTCATCGAAGATCAGGACGATCCCGTACCGGTCGCACAGCTCCCGGAGCTTCTCCAGCCAGCCGGGCTGCGGCATCACGCTGGCCGCATTGCCCAACAGCGGCTCCACAAAGATGGCCGCCACCTCGTGCCAGCGGGCGCTCACTGTCGCCTCGAGCCGCTCGAGATTGTTGAAGGGCAGGTTGATCACATACTGGCGCATCCCATCAGGAATCCCGGAGCTGCCCTGGACGTTGATGGGGTCACGGCGCGAACCAAGCGTGCCCAGCGGCGCTCCAGCCGTGCTAAACAGGACATAATCGTGCATGCCGTGGTACTGGCCCTCGAACTTGATGAAGCGTTCCCGCCCCGTGTGAGCCCGGGCCAGGCGCAGGGCGTGCATCGTCACCTCGGTGCCTGTGTTGCCCAAACGGACCTTGTCTATCCCGGTGAGTCGCACGATACGCTCGGCGACCTCGATCTCCCACGGGGTGGTCCAAGCGAAGATCACGCCGTCCCTGATGGCCTCGGCCACCCGCTCCGTCACCACTTCGTACCCATGGCCCAGGATGATGGGGCCGAAGCCCAGGCGGTAATCGATGTACGCGTTACCGTCCGCATCCCAGATTCGGGATCCCTCCCCCCGGGCGATCACGCGGGTCTCCTCGTCTCCCCAATAGCGGAAGTTCGAGTTGACGCCGTATGGTGTGACGCGGCGCGCTCTCTCCAGCAGCTCCTTGGTCTTCGTCAAGTCCAGTGACATGGTCACCTCCTATCACGATCACAACGAATGCCCTACGCAGGACCGGGCCCGGGCGCTCCGTCGCATACTCAAGACCGGCCACCCTCGGGCCCCCAAGGCCCGCGGCTCTATCGACCACACACTTCCTCCATGGCGCGTCGGAAGATCCCGACCCCCTCTTCGATCTGATCGGCGCTGACCACCAGGGGCGGGATCCAACGCACCGTGTTGTTCCACGTGCCGCAGGTCAGAAGCATGAGCCCGTGGTCCAGACAAGCCTGCACCACCGCCCCCGCCTCTTCCGTCGCAGGGGTGCCGTCTTTCTCGGTGAGTTCCGTGGCGACCATCAAGCCCAAGCCACGCACGTCGCCGATGAGGGGGAACTCCTGCTGAATCGCCCGCAGTCGATCCATCAGCTCCTCGCCCCTCTCAGTGGCGTTCTCCAGCAATCCCTCCTCCTTGATCACCCGCGCGGTTTCTGCAGCAGCCGCGCAGGCCACGGCGTTCCCGCCGTAGGTGCCGCCGTGGGATCCGGGGAGCCAGCGCTCCATCAACTCGCGCCGGGCCACGACGCCGGAGAGTGGCAGCCCCGAAGCCATGCCCTTGGCTATGGTCATCATATCGGGCAGCAGGTCGAAGTGGTCCACCGCGAACCACCTGCCCGTTCGTCCGAACCCCGACTGGATCTCATCGGCGATGAGGAGTATGTCGTGCTCGTCGCAGAGCCGCCGCAGGCCCCTCAGGAAGCCAGCCGGGGGGACCACGTAGCCGCCCTCACCCAGCACCGCTTCGACCAGGATGGCCGCCGTCTCCGAAGGCGCGGTCTGACTCTTCAGCAGCAACTCGAGCTCGGAAAGGCAGAAGTCGGTGGTCTGCTCGGCGCTCCATCCGTATCGATACGCGTAGGGGTAAGGCGCGACGAAGACGCCGGACGGCAACGGCTGATACCCGATGCGGTATACGGTCTTCGATGTGGTGAGGGCCATGGTCATGGCGGTCCGCCCGTGGAAACTGCCCTGGAAAACGATGATATTAGTTCTCCCCGTGGCGTGTTTCGCAAGCTTTACTGCCCCCTCCACTGCCTCGGCACCGCTGTTGGAGAAGAAGAAGCCGTCCAACCCGGCCGGTACCACAGGCTGCAGTTCCTCCACCAGCTCCAGCAGCGGTGGGTGGAAGACGAGGTTGACCTGACCGTGCAACAGCCGCTCGGCCTGTTCCTGGACCGCCCGCACCACGCGCGGGTGGCAGTGTCCGGTGTTGGTCACGCCGATTCCGGTGGTGAAGTCGAGGTAGCGCCGACCGCTCTCCCGGTCGTAGATGTAGGCCCCCTCGGCCCGCTCCGCCACGATGGGCGTGTAGCGAGTCCATACAGGGGAGATCAGCCCTTCGGCTCCGTTGCTCTGCACTGTCCTGTCTCCTCTCACCTTCTCGGTGACTATACTCAGCGTCCTGTGTACGCATCGTACGGCGAACACGAATCCATCTCGCGGCCCGCGGTGAGCGGCTGTGCACGCTGCGCCTGCCGGCGCGTGATCGTCCCCCGAGGCGCGACAGATGTCAAAGGACGGAAGCACGCCAAGGCTCACGTTCACGCCAGTCCCTGCTTCGTGCTTGTCTCGCCCGGATCGACGATAGCTAGGATGCCTTAGCCAATCCGTTTGGCAAGTGCTGCCGCGTCGATCGTCCCGTGATCCGGTCACCCCATACGGTCATCGACGGGATCAGGATTCTGCCCACCTCTCTTCGGTCGCCGACCAGGCCTCATAGATCACCGAGAGCGCCGCGAACGACGTGCGATCGCCGTGGTCCAGAACCGGGGCCACCTCCACCACGTCCATAGCTTTGATCGGCAGCGCTCCGCAGAGGGCGCGCACCAGCTCGAGCAACTCTCGGGTGGACGGCCCACCACCCTCGGGGTAGCCGGTCCCCGGGGCAAAGGCCGGGTCGAGGACGTCGATATCCAGGCTCAGGTAGACGGCCCTCACATCCTGCAGCCGCGCCACCACCTCGTGGGCGACCGCATCGACACCGCTCCGCCACCACTCACGGGCTGTGACATAGCGAATGGACGGGTGGGCCTGCAGGAAGTCCCATTCCTCGCGGGCGATGGAACGGAGCCCGGCGAAGATCAGGTGCTCGGCATCGAGTCCCTCCAGGTCCAGCGCCCGCCGCGCTGTGCAGGCGTGGGACCAGCGATGCCCGTCGTAGACGTCGAATAGGTCCGGGTGGGCATCTAGGATCACCACGCCAAAGGAGCCATCCACACTCCGGTCGAAAGCTCGCATCAGAGGAATGCTCACCGAGTGATCACCGCCCAGAAAGAGGGCCTGAGCGTGTTGCAGGGGCCCGGCTGCCCGTTCCTCCACCGTCTGAAAGATGCGCGACCAGTTTAGGTCGGGCGGGACATCGCCGTAGTCCCGGACGTCCAGGTTCAGCGGGGTGCCCTCGTCGCCGCAGGCAGCCAGGCGGGTGCTCAGCTCCCGCAGCCTGGCCGGGGCGAAGGCCGCTCCGCGTCGAAAGCTGACCCCGCCGTCGAAGGGCACCCCCAACACCCCCACCGCGGCATCGGGGGAATCAGATACCATCCCGCTCCAGATGTCCTGTCCTGTCATCGTTTCAGTCGAATTCCCACAGAGTGGCGGCCTTGTGACCGCCACTCTGCCGCCAGCCGCGTCTCGACGCTCGATGGCTTAGCCACGGCGCTGACCCTGCAGCGCGTGGCATCGAGAAGCTGTGCGGGCGCGAGTATCCTGATCTAGACCCGGCCGGACCGCGCCTCCTGCATCTTCCGTAGGATGGCCTTCCGCCTTTCCCTACGCTTGGCGGCGCTCCTGAAGGCCATCGGGATGGTGGCCAGCAGCGAACGGGATCGCTCCGCCACCTCACGATAGAAGGCCGCAGCCCGCTGCTCGAGCGCCAGGGCTTTGCCGAGCGCCTCGTCGATGCCTGCGTCCTCGGCCAGGTGCGTATCGGTCTCGTACGCGTTGAGGTCGAGACCCCGGAAGGAGAAGCCGGTCTCCAGGGCGTCGCTCACTGTCTCGCGGTAGGTCCGCACGATGGTCCGCTTGTCCTTCTGGCCGCTCTCCGCGAACTCGCGGAACGCGTCCCGGCCCTCCGGGTATCTCTCGGCCAGCCCTTTGTAGAACGCGGTCGACTGATCCTCGAGCCGCTCCACGAAACTG
>SKLM01000427.1 GCA_007123205.1 Thermoflexales bacterium | reverse complement strand
GTCTCCAGCTCGGTCTTCGTCGCCGATGAGATCCGGAAGGCGGTGCAGAGGGCGCTGCGAGAGTAGCTCGCGTTGGGATGGATAAGGTAGGGGGCAGGAGCGGAGCGAGCGGTCGCCCTGCTTCCGCTCCCGAGCCCACCGCACAGGCCCGCCAACGGTATCTCCCGGTGCGGGGCCTATGGGCGCGGGACAGCCAGCACTTGACAAAGCGAACACTTGTTCGTATCATGCCCGATGGAGGACACGATGGACGCTGTCGGGAAACTGAAGCTGCTGGGGCCGGCTACCTGCTTCGAGCCAGCCGGGGAAGTGGCATTAGAGCGGGCTGCTGGACGCCCGCCGCGCGTCGACGACATCACCAAGTGTATCCATCAGGCGGCGACTCCTGGCGGCAAGCGCATCGCGCTCCTCAAGACCTTGCTCACCTCGGCCTGTGAGCGCGATTGTCATTACTGCGCCTTCCGCCAGGGACGAGACTTCCGCCGTGCCACGTTCTCGCCGGACGAATTGGCACGGCTCTTCATGCAGATGCACTGGCGGGGCATCGCTCAAGGGCTGTTCCTCAGCTCGGGCGTCGCCGGCAGTGGACCAACCACCGAGGATCGGCTCATTGATACGGCCGAGATTCTCCGCCGCCGGTATCAGTTCCGGGGGTACATCCACCTCAAGATTATGCCGGGGGCCGAACGGGAGCAGATTGAGGCGGCCATGCGTCTCGCCGACCGGGTTTCGGTCAACCTGGAGGCGCCCAATCCGGTCCGTCTCAGCTCTATGGCCCCGCACAAGAGCTTCGATGGCGAGTTGTTCCAGCGCCTGCGCTGGATTGAGGATATTCGGCGGGCGCGCCCCGGGCGGTGGCCGAGCTCAACGACGCAGTTCGTCGTCGGCGCCAGCGATGAGAGCGATGTGGAGCTACTCACCACGACAGAGTTCCTGCACCGAGAAGTGGGTCTGGCACGCGTCTACTTCATGGCGTTCACGCCAGTGCCGGACACGCCCTTAGAGAATCGCGCCCCCACGCCGCCGGAGCGGGAGCAGCGGCTCTACCAAGCCTCGTTTCTGCTCCGGGACTACGATTTCTGCGCCGAGGAGCTGCCCTTCGACGCTGGCGGGAACCTTCCGTTGGAGATCGATCCGAAGCTGGCGTGGGCACGCCAGCGGCTGTCCCACGCGCCGGTGGAGGTGAACACAGCCAGTCGGCGGGACTTGCTCCGGGTGCCCGGGATCGGGCCAAAGGGCGCCGACAAGGTGCGGAGAGCTCGGGAACGAGGGACGCTGCGCCATATTGGTGATCTGGGGAAGCTGGGGATCGCAGCAGAGCGCGCGGCCCCGTACATCCTGCTCGATGGCCGCCGGCCCGCGCGTCAGTTGAGTCTGTGGTCCGCGTGATGGCGCGATGCTTAGCACGACGTCTCTCGGCCCCATCATCCGCCTACACATGGCCCGGAGAGTCCTCGGGCGGTCGCTTCGGACTGTCGACGCATACCTGGTTGATGGGCTGCTAATCGACAGCGGGCCTCCGGCCACGGCTTCCGAGATCGTGGAGTGGTGCCGTCAACGCGAGGTTCGCCAGGTCGTCAACACCCATCATCACGAGGATCATGCCGGCGGGAACTGGCTGCTTCATACGTCGCTGGGGGTGCCCATCGGTGCTCCAGCAGGGTCACTCGCCGTTCTCGAAGAATCCCCCCGCCTGGAGTTCTACCGGCGACTGGTATGGGGTCAACCGAAGGGGGTCGCCGCCGAGCCCCTGACCGACTATGTGGCGACGGGGCGGCATCGCTTCGCCGTGATTCCCACGCCGGGCCACTGCCCCGATCACGTGTGCTTTTTCGAAGGGGCCGAGGGCTGGCTCTTCAGCGGTGACCTCTTCATCCATGAGCAAGCCCGCTATCTACGGTCAGACGAGGATGCTCATCAGATCCTTGCTTCCCTGGAGCGGGTCCTGGCCCTTCGGCCGCGCCTGCTGATGTGTTCCCATGCCGGCTTCGTCGAGGACGGTCACAGGGCGGTTGAGCGCAAGATCGCCTACTGGGGGTATGTGCTTGAGGAAGCCCGTGTCCTTCGGCAGCGGGGATGGTCGGTAGAGCAGATCACGAAGGAAGTTCTGGGATCGGAGGGTCTGGCCACGCGCATCAGTGGCGGGCGTTTCTCGAAGAGGAATCTGGTCGCTTCGCTCCTGAAGGGGGCGTGACAGCCCGGGAGCGACACGGCGCGGCGCCGCTCGGCAGGCTTACTACCAGCCCCCCTCACCCAGCCTCTCCCCCACGGGGGAGAGGGGTATCAGCCAGGGGGAGAGGGGTAATCGGCCAGGGAGAGACGGCGCGGCGCCACTCGTCTGGCCTCCGCCCTCGTTGAGAGGGTTAGGTTGGTGACGGCATAGTTACCGGGCGAGCCAGAGAACTTGGGGCTATCGGAGCCGATCGAACAGATCGGTCTCGACTTCGGCGGGCCAGCCGACCCAGGAACGGGCAAGAACAAAATGCTCGTGGGCAAGGAGCGGGTCCCTCTTCACCTGCTCCGGGGCATCGGAGAAGCGGTTCTCCCGCCCGACTTGGGTGGCGTGGCACCGGATGCCCCGGAGCTTGTGCTCCACGTACTGGCTCACATCGATGACGGTCGTGATCTCCCCCATGGGCGGGCCGACAAAAGAGAAAGGAACACCATCCATCATCATCGCCGTCGGTTCTCCCCTCTCTCGCATCGCGTCGATCTGTTCGTGCGGTATGACGCGGTAGTACAGCTTGCTGACCTGATGGCGCTCGCACGTCTCACTGACGTGATGGGGGAAGCAGGTGGCGTCGGCGGCCATGTCGACAGCGATGGTAGTCCAGCGGTGCACCGCGATGTGGTCATAGTGGCCATAGATCCCGTCAGGCCCGAAGGTGACGACGACCTGGGGCTTGAGCTCACGGATGAGGCGCACCACTTTCCCCACCGCCTGGCCCTGATGGATGAGGGGCAGTAGGCCGTCCGGGTAGTCCAGAAAGCGCGGGGGGTGGATGCCGTAGATCTCACAGGCACAGCGGAGTTCCTGTTCCCGCACAAAGGGAAGGTCGGCGTGGGTCGCCAGGTCGTCTTCAGCGATCTGGCCTGCCTCGCCCCGTGTGGCGGTGACCAGGTAGACGTCACAGCCCTGGTCAGCGTACTGGCTCAGCGTGCCTCCAGTACCGAAAGCCTCGTCGTCGGGATGGGCAAGGACGGTCATCAGCGTCAAGTCGGTCACGGTTATCCTCCATTGTGGTCTTGCGTAGCGCGGCTACTATAGCACGTGGCCCAGACCCGGGCAAGAAGGCCCGGGGGAGGACCACGGCTTCGTCACTTTCGCGCTCAAGGCGACCGGCACTTCGTTAGAGATACAAGCAAGCCAACACTGACGCCTATGGCAGGCCCTCTCTTGACATTGGTGGGATTCCGCCAAGTTCCGGGGACCTCAACAACGAGAACGATCATGCCCCGGGTCAGGACAGCTACGCCTGCCGTCCCTGAGAGGCCGGGATTGGGTGTCGACAGACGGGACCAGGGATCTCAGACCTGCATCTGGAAGCTGGGAAGAACGACACGGCCAGACAAGCAACCTGTCGTTGCCGACGAGCGCCGGCCCGGCCGGAAGGGCCAGTGAGCCCAAGGAGGGACGGCTGTCGTGGCGGGTGGTGACCGTCATCTCTGGATACGCATCACGCATCCGCTCGAGGGAGTCGCGGGAAAGGGGGCAGGAGGCGCGGGCCAGGCGGTGCCAAACAATGGATTCCTCTGGGACCTGGGAATTGGGTAAGGGGGGCTCACGAACCCCGTCCCCCGACAGAACTCTGCGCACAGGTCCGCCCACTCCGTCCTCGTCTACGGTTCCAGCCAGTATCCCTGATTGTGGCTCGCTTCCAGTTCAACGTCGCGGATGCTTGCCCCTTACCGGGGACGGCAGATCCCATTCGGTCTCCACCCCCTGCGCCGTGGCGCACGCACTCCCGCGTGGCTTGCCAGGACAGCGCACCCATCGAGTGTCCCACCAGAATCAACTTGTGGTAGAAACGGGTCGCCACATAGTCGGGCTGGGGCACGGCGCCTATCACAGACGGGCCATAACCCGTGATCACCCTCGCGGTGAGCCAACACAGCCTCGTAGTGGGTCCCGAAGATCCGCCACGTCGACAAAAGCTGGGCATCGCTCGCTTCGGTCAGACCCCC
>SKLM01000229.1 GCA_007123205.1 Thermoflexales bacterium | reverse complement strand
CTCTCCACGACCCAGCTGCCCCACCGCTGTAGCACCCGCTTGACGGGAGAGAAGTGTTTCACCGACCTCACCCTGCGGTCGCCGACGGCGATGTCGGCCTCCCCCTCCACGAGCGGTCGGATGAGCCGCTCGATATCCTCGCCGCGGTACTGATTGTCGGCATCGGTGTTGACGATGAGGTCGGCGCCCGCCTCCAGAGCGGCATTCAGCCCGGCCACAAAGGCGTAGGCCAGCCCCTGGTTGGTCTTCAGACGGACGATGTGATCCACCTCCAACTCCCGGGCCACCGCGAGGGTCCCATCGCAGCTTCCATCGTCCACCACCAGCACCTCGATCTCGTCGACACCCGGCAGCTCGCTGGGCAGATCGTGTACGGTCTGGGCAAGAGTCGTCTCTTCGTTGTAGCAGGGAATCTGGATGATGAGCTTCACAGCAAGTCCTTGGCGAGAAAGCCTCAGTCGACCATTCTATCAGGCTTGCAGAGGACTGTCAACGAGTTGTTGATAGATGCGCTGTAGCTGGGCCGCATGCTCTGCCAGGGTCATCGGAGGCTCAACGTTCGCTCGAAGCCGGGACACGAGATCCGAGTCGACCATCACTCGCGCCAGCGCGGCCTCCCAGCCGGCCACATCGCCGGGGGGGACCAGGAGCCCGTCAACGTCGTCACGGACCTTCTCCCTCAGGGCGCCATGGGCCGACGCCATGACGGGCACGCCAGCGGCGCGGGCCTCCTGGATCACTACCGGAGAGTTCTCGTACCACAAGGAGGGCACAGCAAGAATGTCCGTCTCGGCCAGCACGCGGCCCACTAACTCGTTGGGTACGCTACCCTCAAAGGAGGTATTAGACTGGTTCGCCAGGTTGCGGAGGTCGGCTGAGTAGGCGGGGAACGTATCAGGATTGCCAAATACACGGAGTACGGCCTTGTCAGGCGGCAAATGGCGAAACGCCTTCACGAGGATGTGGACGCCCTTCTGCCAGGCCAGCGAGCCCAGATAGGTAACCCGCAGTCGATCGCCTGATGGCGGAGAACTGGCCAAGGAGCGAATACGGGCAACGTCAAGCCCGTTCTCCAGGAAAGTGAATCGCCTGGACGGGAAGCCATCTGCCACATAGCGATCAACTAGGAACCTCGAAGGGGCGACAAATCGATCAGCGTGCAGTGCAGCCTGGCGCACAAGCGTATCACGAAGCTGGAGCAACGCGGCGATCATTGGTCGGGCAGCCACCAACCACGGTTGAGCCATCCGCGCGGTGGCGCATCGCGCGCAGTTCATCCCCCACGCCTTCCCCTGGCAGATCTCCCCATCGGGCCAGATCAGCTGAGAGTTGGAGCAGATAAACCAGTAGTCGTGAAGCGTCAGTAGAGCAGGAAGACCGCGCGCCTTCGCTTGGGCCATCAAGCGATAGGACAGCAGCATCAAGTGCTGGAAGTGGACCAGATCCGGTTGCACCTGGTCCAAGAAGCCCTGGAAGGCCCGCTCTACATCCCGATTGAAGAACGTATCTGCAAACAAGGCCAGGGGACCGGCCTCATCTACGCTGAAGGAGCGACCGACCCGCCGCGCGCGGAGTCCATCGTGATCCTGCCAATCGTCCTGGAAGGCGCGACCGTCGCCATCGTCTCTGTAGAAGACCGAAACCTCGTTGTGTTCCGACATGGTCCGCGCCAGGTTGCGGGTGTAGATTTCGGTTCCGCCGAGGCTGCTTGGTGGCAGCTTGTGAACGACCAGCGCAATGCGCACGTTATCCCTCTTGGTGCCTACAGGATGTCAAGGTAGATCTCCTTCAGGGATCGATAGGTGTGATCCCAGGTATATCTACTGAGGACACGGTGGTGCCCAGCGTCCCCCAGCCGAGCAGCCAATCTCGGGTCGGTAACCACCCCTCGGATGGCGTCAGCAAGGGCGCATACGTCGTCGAAAGGGACCAGAAGCCCTGTGACGCCCTGCTCGATCACCTCAGGGATCCCGCCCGCGTCGGCTCCAATGACGGGCTTGGCATGGAGCCCCGCTTCCGCCAACACGATGCCGAAGGCGTCGACCCGGCTCGGCAGCGCCAGCACATCGCAGGCAGCCAGTAGCTCGTGCTTCAGCTGCTCGCTCACTTCTCCCAGCACCTTGACCTGGTCGCGCACGGTGGCTCGAACCTGCTGCGACTGGTCCTGAGCAAACCTGATGAGCTGCTCGCTTTGCGGTCCTGCGCAGGCCAGTTGTACCCGGATGCCCTGCCCGTTCAGCCGAGCTACAGCCTGGACGAGGGTGAACACTCCCTTGTCATAGGTATGTGCCCCAAGGAATGCGATCACGGGGTCACTGAGGCCATAGCGCTGTCGAAAGCCAGCGGGATCCCCACTCTGATCCTGCCACCCGGGATCCACACCCATTCGAAGGACGTGGATCCGATCCGGCGGCACACCGAGCTCAGCAAGGGCGGTTGCCTCCCGGCAGGACAACGCCACGACAGCGTCAGAGGCCCGATATGCATCGACCTGGTGGGCCATTTGAAAGCGAGAGGCCACCCTGCCATCACCAAGGTGCATGAAGGGCATGACGACCAAGTGCTTGCGATGACGCTGCGCGGACACCGCCGCGGCAGTAAACAGGCCATCCCAACTCCCATCCACAACGTGAACGAGATCGGCACTGGGAACCAATCGAGCGAGAGCATCGTCGAGCCCAGGCAACGAAGGCATCCAACGGCCCAAGGATCTGAGCAAGCTTCGCTGGATCGAGGCTGGCAACCGAGTCCGATGCAACATGTGGCTGGCTCGACGCAACAGACCGAAGGTGTAGGGCGCGGGCCAAGGGTAGCCTAGGGACACGCGTTCGATGCTTACACCGTGCAGTGTCTCTCGATGGGGCAACCGCGGGCGGGCTGGATCCGGGGGCCTCCAGAAGTCCGTCGCGTTCTGGGCTGTGGTGGTTAACACATTTACGCTGTGGCCATCCGCCACCATCCTCCGACCGGAGGCCTCCAGAAAGGCGCGCGCGCCGCTCAGGAAGGGAGCATAGAATGGAGTGACGAACAGAATATCACCCATCTAACGGCGCCAGGACGATATCCTCTTCAGCCGCTCTACCATCCGGTTCGCCACCACTTCACGGCCGAAAAGCCTCTGGATGTCGCTGACGGCCTGCTGACCCTTGAGCCGTGCCTCTTCTGGGTGTTCGACCACTCGCTGCATCTGTGCAGCAGCGTGGTCCAGGTCGGCATCAGCCCAGATGCTCCCCCTTCTATAGGGACCACACTCCTTCCCCATCTCTGTCAATCCGTAGCCAACCGGGTACCCGTTGCCGATGTTCAGGTAATCCTGGGGTGCCGAGTAGTCGGTCGCAATGGTAGGTGTCCCAGATCGCATAGCCTTGGCGATGGACCAGCCGAAGCCTTCTGATCGGTGCAGCGAGACATAGGCATCAGCGTTGTGGATCAAGCCTTCAACCAGCGCTTGGCGAAGATCTCTGTCAATGAGAGTCCCAGCAACAGAGTCAACGGCTCGCTTCAGGCGTCTGGCGTGTTCAGAAAATCGGTGCAGATTTGCTGCCCAGATCACCAGCTGGGTCTGATGGGGAGTGGAGCCGAAGGCACGTTGGTAGGCTTCGATGACACCATAGGGGTTCTTGCGCTCGACTCCACTCAGCATATCGAACGCGAACAGAAACAAGAACCGATTCTCAGGCAACCCGAATTGGTCGCGGGTGACCTCTGCACCGGCAGCTGCTGCGACAGGAGCGCCGGTGACGATAACTGGGATGGGAGACGCCGGAGCAACCAGTTTCTGGACGAAGCTGCTGGCAACCCAGATCTCGTCGAAGAACCGAAACCGATCCGTCCAGTCGTCGGGAAATGGATCCACCTCCCAGCCCCAATAACCGATATTGTACTTGCCGGCGAAGAACGCATCCCCCAATTCCTCACAGGCGATCTCGACCCGATCGACGTCGACGTGGAGGCAGTTGAATCTATAGGGGTGCGCTTCGGGTACCCAGAGAGCCTGGCGATCTTGCTCGTCAGCTGCACGGCTCGATACCCGGCTGAATATCACCGGAAACCCATGCTCCTGCACAGCTTCGGCACAGACCGCGGCGACCTCCCGGTCAGGGTTGCCATCATACACGTACTCGACGGTATTCAACCCCATTGGGGAGGGGGGTTGAGACCGGCGTCCTTGACTGATGCTGAGATGGTCT